>JAAWGB010000003.1 GCA_022795075.1 Clostridia bacterium
TTTAGATTGGTTTTTAGGACAAAAAATTGAAGAAAATGCACCATATGACGCATTTTTTGTATTTGATGCAGACAACATTGTTGATCCAAATTTTATCAAAAACATGAATAAAAAACTATGCCAAGGAGAAGAAGTCGTACAAGGATATAGAGATATTAAAAATCCAACAGACAGCTGGATTACAGCAGGATATGCCATTTTTTATTGGACCATGCACAGATTTTATCACTTAGCAAGATACAACTTAGGTTTATCACCATTGCTAAATGGAACAGGATTTATGGTAAAATTTGACGTTATCAAACCAGAAAAGGGATTAAAAACAGTTACTCTAACAGAAGATATTGAATTTTCTTTAAAAAGAATTATAAAAGGAAAAAGACTTCGGTTGGTCAACAGATGCCATTGTTTATGACGAACAGCCAGTAGACTTCAAACAAAGTTGGTCACAAAGAAGTAGATGGACAGTTGGACATATGCAATGTATTAAAGAATATACTAAACAATTAGCTGTATCAGCAAAAGAAAATAAAACGATGATGAACTTTGACGGATTTTTATATATTATAGGAAGTATTCCAATGTTTATCATTACATTAATATTATTAGCAACCAACTTTTTAATGTATGCTGGAAATGGTATGACAGAATTAGAATTAGTCATAAATATAGTAAGATATTTAGTACCAACCTTTTTATTACCAATTGGAACAGCAGTTGTTGTCATGTTGTTAGATAGAAGGCCTATCAAACCAATGCTAAAAGGATTAGCTTGTTATCCACTATTTATGGGCTCATGGTTATTAATTAATTTCAAATGTTTATTTAAAAGAGAAACAACATGGGAAAAAATCAATCATGTTAGAAATATCAAAATTGGTGAAACAGAAGAAGTAAAAGAAACAGCACAAATCTTAGAAAAAGTTTAAAAAAAATAAAAAAATGCTTGCATTTTTGCCAAAAATTGGGTATAATAATGCAAGAAACATAAATACAGCAAGAGTGGGAGCTAATCCCACTCTTAACTTTTGGGAAGAAATTAGAAAAATGGACTTGCTAATATTCTTCTTAAATTGCTGTTAAAAAAGGAGGAGAAACTTGGCAAGTATAGAAGAAAGAGTAGAAAAGTTGTTACAGCCAATCATTGAAAAAATAGGATATGATTTATATGATGTAGAATATGCTAAAGAAGGAAAAAACTATTTTTTACGAATATTGATTGATAAGCCAAATGGAATTGATTTAGAAGATTGCGAGAAAGTAAATGATGCAATTAATGACAAATTAGATGAAGCTAATTACATAAAAGAACAATATTTTTTAGAAGTATCTTCACCAGGGATTGAAAGAATTTTAAGAAAAGATAAACATTTAGAACAAAATACAGGTAAAGAAATTCAAGTCAAACTATTTAAAAAAGATGAAAATGGACAAAAAGAATATCAAGGAATTTTACAAGAATTTAACGAAGAAAAAATTATGATAGAAATCAATAACAAGGAAAATATAGAGGAAAATCAAATAACAATAGAACGTAAAAATATTGCACAAATAAAAACAATCTATCATTGGTAAAGGGAGGAATAAAAAGATGAAAGAGCCAGCAATTGATAATAAAGAATTAATATTGGCATTAGAAGAATTAGAAAAAGAAAAAGGAATTAAAAAAGAATATTTATTAGAATCGATTGAAACAGCGTTGGTAACAGCGTATAAAAGAAACTTTGATTCACTAGAAAACGTAAAAGTCCAAATGGATCAACAAACAGGAGCAACACATGTATATTCTTTAAAAGAAGTTGTAAAAAGAGTAATGGATAAAGAAACACAAATTAACCTAAAAGAAGCACAAAAAATGGATCCTAATTTTAAAGAAGGAGATATGGTTGAAATTGAAATCGTACCAAGAGACTTTGGAAGAATAGCAGCACAAACAGCTAAACAAGTTATTATTCAAAAATTAAGAGAGGCAGAAAGAGAGATAATTTTTACAGAATTTAATGACAGAAAAGGAGAAATTGTTTCAGGATTGATTCAAAAAGCAGACCGAAATATTGTAGTAATGGATTTAGGAAAGCTAGAAGGTGTTATGCCTTCAAAAGAACAAATACCAACTGAACATTATCGTGTAAATGGAAAAATCAAAGGATATGTATTAGAAGTCGAAAAAGGAGCAAAAGGAGCACCACAAGTAATTGTATCAAGAAGTCATCCAGATTTTGTAAGAAAATTATTAGAATTTGAAATACCAGAAATTTATGAAGGTGTAATTGAAATTAAAAGTGTTTCAAGAGATGCTGGATACAGAAGTAAAGTAGCAGTCTATTCACCAGACCCTAATATTGACCCAGTAGGTTCTTGTGTGGGACAAAAAGGAGTTAGAATTCAAAATGTTATTAATGAATTAAATGGTGAAAAAATTGATGTAATTGAATGGAATGAGGATCCATCTATTTATATCGCATCTAGTTTATTACCAGCACAAATCTTGGCAGTAGATATTAAAGAAGAAGACAAATTTGCTCAAGTTATTGTACCAGATGATCAGTTATCATTAGCAATTGGAAAATCAGGTCAAAATGCAAGATTAGCAGCAAGACTAACCAATTGGAAAATAGATATAAAATCAGAAACACAATTTAGAGAAATGTTAATGAATCCACAAAAAGAAGAAATAGTAGAAGAAGTAGTAGAAACACCAAATGAGGAAGAAACAAAATAAAACATACAATTTAAATTGGTAACATACAATAAAACAAGGACACGTTCAAGGGATTTACAAAATCCAAGAGAGAAAGGAATAAGAACATGAAAAAGCAACCTCAACGAACATGTATGGGATGTAATAGTAAAAAAGATAAAAAAGAATTGATTCGCATTGTAAAAAATAAAGAAGGTCAAATAAATGTTGATAAAACAGGAAAACAAGAAGGAAGAGGAGCCTATTTATGTGATGATGTACAATGCTTAAGCAAAGTAATGAAATCCAAAAGATTAGAAAAAGCGTTGGATACGAAAATATCCGAAGAAATATATGAAAAATTAAGAGGTGTCATTCTTGAACAATAAAAAAATATTAGGTTTAATTGGTTTCGCAGCAAGAGCTAGGAAAATATGTTTTGGGGCAGATAGTGTAGAATTAGAAATCAAAAAGAAAAAGGTATATTTAGTGGTAATTGCAGAAGATGCGTCAGATAGAACCAAAGAAAAATTTACTAAACTAGGTAAAGAATATAAGATACCAATTATAATAGAGGGGGAAATTGAGATTTTAAGCCAAGCAATAGGAAAGTCCAATAAGGCAATTATTGGAATAGAAGAAAAGAATTTAGCAAAAGAAATACAAAAAATAAAAAATGGGGGTGAAGATATTGGGTAAGATTAAAATTCATGAAATTGCCAAAAAAATAGGCTTAGCCAGTAAAGAAGTATTAGATGTGGCAAGTAAATTGAAAATTGAAGTAAAAAACCATATGAGTGGAGTAAGTGAACAAGAAGCCAAACAAATAGAAGGTGAATTAATCAAAAAAGAAGAAAAGAAAAAAGATAAGGATAAGGAAAAAGACGTGAAAAAAGAAGAAAAAGCACCAGTTATAATTAGAAGAGAAGTTATTATAGCGCAGGAAGAACCAGAAAAGAAAAAAGAAGTGGTTAAAAAAGAAGAAAAGAAAAATAATGTTGGATTTGTAGAAAGAAAGCAAAACAAAGATTATAATATTGTTTATCGTAATAAACCAAATAAACCAATGACAGTAAGTGAACTATTTGGTCTTAAAAAAGAGGAGCCAAAACCAGTAGAAACTCCAAAACCAGTAGTAGAAAAAGAAGAAAACAAGGTAGAAGAAAAAATAGTAGAACCAAATGAAAAACAAGATACAGTAGAAGTAAAAAAGGAAGTAAAAACCAATACAATTGTATCACAACTAAATGAAATGCCTAAAAAAGATTTCCAACCTACTTCTAATAAAGAAAAAAGAGATAACAAAGAAAGTAGAAATACCAACTATACTAACCATAATAATTATCATGGTAACAATAATAATAACTATAATAACAATCGAAACAGAAATCAAAATAACAATCAAAATGGTCAAAATAATAATAATTTTAGGAATAATAATTTTAATCGAAACCATAATAATGACAATAGAGGAAATAATCATTATAATAACAATGGAAACAATCGATTTAACAATAACAAAAATAATACTGATAAATTTGGAAAACGACCATTAGACGAAAAAGGAATAGAGAAAAACATCAAAAATATTATGTCAGTAGAAACGATTGAAAAAGAGAGTGTAAGAGAATATAATAGAGGACAAGACAAACAAAAAAATAATAAATTTGATGAAAATAAAAATACCAAGAAAAATAAAACAAGAAGAAATGATACGCAAAATAATTTTGATGAAGGAAAATTAAAAACATTAAAACAAGCTAATCGTTTATCCAATATGTTTGATGAACAAGATGGTGGTATGTTGGATTACTATGATTTAACAACAGAACGTGGTAGAAGAGGAAAGAAAAGAAATAACAAAAATCAAGAAGAAAGAACCAAACAAAAGATTTTCCAATTAACTCAAATTCAAATCCCAGAAAGCATAACGGTAAAAGACTTTGCAGCTGAAATGAAAAAAACAACAGCTGAAGTAATCAAAAAATTATTAGCTTATGGAATTATGGCATCTATTAATCATGAAGTAGATTTTGATACAGCCTTTTTAATTGCACAAGAATTTGGTATTAATGCCATCAAAAAAGAAACAGTAACAGAAGAAGATATCTTATTTGACGATTCAGAAGATCGAGCAGAAGATTTAGAAACAAGACCACCAGTTATTGTTGTTATGGGACACGTAGACCATGGAAAGACATCACTATTAGATGCAGTTAGAAAAACAAATGTTATTGAAGGAGAAGCAGGAGGAATTACCCAAGCAATTGGTGCTTATAAAGTAAAAGTAAATAACAGAGAAATTACCTTTTTAGATACACCAGGACATGAAGCATTTACAGCAATGAGAGCAAGAGGAGCACAAATAACAGATATTGCCATTTTAGTAGTAGCAGCAAATGATGGCGTAAAACCACAAACGATAGAGGCAATCAACCATGCTAAATCTGCAGAAATTCCAATTATTGTAGCAGTTAACAAAATGGATTTGCCAGATAGCAATATTGATAAAGTAAAACAAGAATTAATGGCTTATGAATTAGTACCAGAAGAATGGGGTGGAGATACTATTTATGTACCAATCTCTGCTAAGAAAAATGAAAATATTGATCAATTATTAGAAATGGTATTATTAGAAGCAGATGTATTAGAATTAAAAGCTAATCCAAATAAACAATCCAAAGGAACAGTTATTGAAGCAAGATTAGACAAATCAAAAGGTGCAATTGCAACTATGTTAGTACAAAGAGGAACTTTGGATGTAGGAGATACCATTGTAGTTGGCTCATCAATTGGTAGAATCAGAGCTATGAAAGATGATAAAGGCAAAGTAGTAAAATCTGCTGGACCTTCTACACCAGTAGAAATTATGGGATTAACAGAAGTTCCTTCAGCAGGAGATACTTTCTATGAAGTAAAAAATGAAAAGATGGCAAAACATTTGATAGAAAGAAGAAAACGTCAAGAAAGAGAAAAAGCAATTAATAGTAACACAAAAGTAACATTAGACAATTTATTTAGTCAAATGGAAGAAGGAAATTTAAAAGTATTGAATTTAATTGTTAAAGCTGATGTGCAAGGTTCTGTAGAGGCAGTTAAACAATCCCTAGAAAAACTAGCCAATGAAGAAGTTCGAGTAAAAGTAATTCATGCAGCAGCAGGAGCGGTTAATCAATCTGATGTTACCCTTGCCAAAGTTTCAAATGCTATTATCATTGCCTTTAATGTAAGACCAGATAGTATGGCAAAAGAATTAGCAGAAAAAGATGAAGTAGAAATTAAACAATATTCTATTATTTACCAAGCAATTGAAGATGTGGAAGCAGCCATGAAAGGTATGTTGGATCCAGAATTTGAAGAAAAAATTATTGGAAATGTAGAAGTTAGACAAATCTTTAAAATATCAAATGTAGGAACAGTTGCTGGAAGCTATGTATTAAGTGGAAAAGTAGAAAGAAATGCAGGTGTTAGGGTCATTCGTGAAAATGTAGTCATTCATGATGGACATTTAGCAACTTTGAAGAGATTTAAAGATGAAGTAAAAGAAGTAGGAAAAGGATTTGAGTGTGGTATTCAAATTGAAGAATACAATGATCTTAAAGAAGGAGATATCATTGAAGTATACGTTATGGAAGAAATAAAAAGATAATATGGATTTCTAGAATTTCTTTGCGATTGCACCATTGTTTAGAAATTCTTAAATTCGTCTTTTATATGAAAAGAGGGATTAAGGAGATTCCTTGATTTCCTTTTAAAATAGGAGGAAATACAATGCCAGAAAATCAAGCAAGATTAGGACGTATTGAAGAAGAATACAAAAAAGAACTAAGTCAAATTATTGGTTATGAACTAAAAAATCCTAATGTTACAGGTTTAATTAGTGTAACAAAGGTAAAGGTTACAAATGATTTAAAATATGCAAAAGTATATGTAAGTATTTTAAATGCTAAGAATATGAAAGATACAATTGCAGGTTTAAAAAAATCTTCTGGGTTTATTAGAAGTGAATTGGCTAGAAGAGTAAATTTAAGAAATACCCCAGAATTGATTTTTGAATTAGATGATTCACTAGAATATGGTGCTAAAATTGATACCATCTTAAAAGAAATTATGCCCAAAAAAGAAGAATAATTTTTTATTACAATAATTATCAATATTAACCATAAAATATTTATTCAATTTTTCGGTTCCCCTTCATGACGCTTAACAAATGCTAAAAATAAAGCTATAACTTTACCCGAAAACAGGACCCTTTATAGCTTTATTTTAAGCATTTATAAAGCTATTTCGGTCACATTCAAAATTTCATAAATTTTTTAATGGTTAGTATTGATAGGAAGTTGTTATTATTTAAAATAATCATGATATTTTAAGGGGGAAAAAATGACATTAGATGAAATTTTAGAAGAAATAAAAAAAGCCGAAAAAATAGTAATTTTAACACATGAATCACCAGATGGAGATGCTATAGGTGGAAGTTTAGCCATGAAATTTATGGTACAAGAATTAGGAAAAAATGCCGATGTAATCATTCCAGAATATCCTAGAATGTTTGGATTTTTGCCAGCAATAGAAGAAATAAAAATAGAATCTGATGAAAAAGAATATGATTTAGCCATTTCAGTCGATTGTGCGAATTTTAAAAGATTAGCAAAAAATGAATACTTTGAAAAAGCCAAAAAAACAATTGTAATTGACCATCATGGAAGTAATAACATGTATGGTGACTTAAACTATGTCAATCCTGTATCACCAGCTTGTTGTGAAATATTAGTTAGTATGGCAGAATATTTTAAAATTCCGCTTACAAAAGAAATGGGAACCTGTATTATGACTGGAATTATAACAGATACTGGAGGATTTCGTTATATGGGAGTAACCCCAGATACTTTTGAATATTCAGCCGAGTTACTTCGATTAGGTGTAGATATTCCTAAAATTTACAAGCAAACGATGGGAACTAAGACAAAAGCCAACTTTGAATTAACAAAAAGGGTAATTGACAGAATGGAATTATTGGAAAATGGAAAAGTAGCATTTACCTATATGAATACACAAGATGAATTAGAAGTAAATGCGCAAATTCGGAGATCATGAAGGATTAGTCAATATTGGAAAAGATATTGAAGGGGTTTTAGTATCAATTTTTATTAGACAAAAAGATGATGAACAAGCCTATAAAGTATCCTTACGTTCAGAAGATGGAATTAATGTATCAGATATTTGTTTATTGTTTGGCGGAGGCGGTCATAGCAGAGCAGCAGGAGCTTTAATTCAAGGAACTGTTGAACAAGTAAAAGAAAAATTAATGAAAGAAATAAAAAAATGGATGGAATCATAATTATTAATAAACCTAAAAATTGTACATCACATGATGTGGTACATAAAGTTAAAAAAATGACAGATCAAAAAGTAGGTCATACAGGAACATTAGATCCAATGGCAACAGGTGTATTGCCATTATTAATAGGAAAAGGCACATTATGTTCCAAATACTTGATGAATCATGATAAGATTTATGAAGTTACTCTAACACTAGGATCCAAAACCGATACAGGTGATTGTGAGGGAAAACGAATTGAAGAAAAAGAAGTCAAACCAAATTGTTTGCAAACACAAAAAGTTCAGCAAGTTTTAAAAGCTTTTTTAGGAAAACAAACTCAAATTCCTCCTATGTATTCGGCTATTAAAATAAACGGAAAAAAGCTATATGAATATGCAAGAAAAGGGCAAACAGTAGAAATTGAGCCAAGACAAATTGAAATTTATGAAATAGAATTAATAAAAATTTTAAAAGAGCAAAAACAAATTGAGTTTCAAGTGCATTGTTCCAAAGGAACCTATATTAGAAGTTTATGTGAAGATATTGCAAAAAAACTAGAAACCATTGGCTATATGTCAGCTTTAAATAGAATAAAAGTAGGAGAATTTTCAATTAAGCAAGCAGTATCTTTAGAACAATTACAAAAAGAAAATATAAAATGTATCACAATAGAAGAACTATTTGAAAAGAAAGAAAAAATAGAATTAGAAGAAAAAAGATTACAACCATTTTTAAATGGGGTAAAATTAACCATGTCACAATTAGATGGTGTTTACCGTGTTTATGTTAAAGGACAATTTATTGGAATAGGAACCATCCAAAACCAACTTTTAAAAAGAGATATTATTTTGGATCATTAAATTTACTTAGAAAATGTTTTAGTAAAATTAAAAAATAAGTCATATAAAAAAATCACTTTCATATATTTTAAAGAAAAGAGAATGAAGGTGATTTTTTGTATTATATTCAAGAAGCTGACAAGCTTAATTGGTATTTTAAGTGGTTTAATATTATACAATTAGAAGGAGAAAAAATTATCTTACCAATCGATACAAATAATATAGATAGTAAAAAAGCACAAAAATTAGCACGAAAAACAAAGAAGATTTTTGAAAAGACAAGAAGTAAGAAAATTGTTATTAGTAAAAAAGTACAAGAGCAAGAAGAATATATGAATCGATTATATCCTTTGAATTTAGATATTGTAAAGGGAAAATGGCTATTTGAAGTGCTTTCTTGTCAAGTATTAGATTATATTTTAGAGAAAAAAGAGATGAAAAAAGAAGAAACTAAAATTACTATTTTGGTAAATGATTTATCTGAAAATATGCTGGTTAATTTAAGACAAATAGCCAAACAATATAAAATGGTAAATATTATAACCAATCATAGAGAGAAATTTAAGAAAATTGAAAAACAAATTTTAGAAGAAGATGGCATTATGATAACAGTTGGTAATAATAAAAGGAAAGGTCTTTCACAGTCAGAATTAATTTTGAATGTTGATTTTCCAACTGAACTGCTTAATAGTTATACGATTTATGAAGATGCAATGATTGTTAATTTAAGGGGTAATGTGAAGATAGAGAAAAAAAGGTTTAATGGTATGATGATTCAAGATTATGAAATTGTGGTGGAAAATGAAAAAGAGTTTGATTATGATAAAAAGACGAAATACAGGGCTTGTGAGATATATGAATCCCAACTTAATAAAAGACAACCTTTTCAAGAGATTATGAAACAAATCAATAAGGATAAGGTAAAAGTTACACAATTAATAGGAATGAAGACAAAGATTTAGTTTCTAAAGTACGATGCTATCCTTGTAATTATTTTGATACAAAAAGAAGAAAGTTCGGTCAAGATAATTTCTACTTCAATTACTTTCCATTTACTTTTTTCTTTTTTTTGTATCAAAATAATTACAGGGACAGTTAATACTGGGAGATACTTTATAGAAATTAAATTTAAGGGAACTGGTAAATTCTTAAAAATTTCTAAAAAACCTTTTCTTTTTATTTCAAATATAATATAATGTATTTGTCAAATTTTAAGAATTGACAAGGAGGTAAGAAAATGCCAAGTAACAACGGAAAAAACAATCATAATGATAGAGAAAAAGCAAGACCCAAAAGTGTACAAAATAATAAAAAAGGAGCACCAACGAAAAAAACAAGACCAGCAACCAATGGAACCAATACAAGAGCAGAAGGGGGAAGAAAAAGACCCACCAATAGTAGTAGCAATACAAGAAGACAAGCAGGAGGAAAAGCAGGTAATGTAGCAAGAAAACCCTCTACAGCAAAAGCTAATAATGCTAAGACCAATACAACAAAAATAGAAAATAAAAAAGAAGGAAAGCAAAAGAAAAATAAATTTTCAAAAAGACATCCCAAATTAATGTTAGCTATAAAAATAATGATTGTTCTATTTTTACTAGTGTGTGTAATAGGAGCAGGAATTGTAGCAGGAATGTTCTTTGGCTTATTTGGAGATGATTTTGAAATTACCAAAGAAGAGTTAAAAATTGGAGCTGCCAATTCTGTTATAGTAGATAGTAATGGAGCAGTAGTGGCTAATTTAAGTGGTGACGAGAAGAGAAAAATTATAACCTTAGAAGATATGGCAGAATATTTGCCAAAAGCCTATGTAGCAATTGAAGACGAAAGATATTATAAACACAGTGGTGTCGATCTAAAAAGAACAGCAGGAGCAATTGTACATACTGTATTTGGAAAAAGTTCTTATGGTGGAAGTACCATTACGCAACAGTTAGTAAAAAATATCACAAAAGATGATGAAAGCTCAGGATTAGAAGGTATTTTTAGAAAAGTAAAAGAATGGGCAAAAGCCTACCAAGTAGAAAGAATGATATCCAAAGACCAAATTCTTGAATTATATTTAAATATTCTATTTGTAGGTTCTAGTAATTTGCATGGTGTAGAACTAGGAGCAGAATATTACTTTAATAAAAGTGCAAAAGACTTAGATTTAGCTGAATGTGCTTTTATGGCTGGAATTAACAGTTCACCAAATTCGTATGACCCATTTGATGAAACAAAAGATAACACAGAAAAAATAAAAAATAAAACAAAAACAGTATTAAACAAAATGAAAGAATTAGGCTATATAGAAAATCAAGAGGATTATGATGCAGCAGTAGCAAAAGTAGAAGCAGGATTACCATTCCAAAAAGGAGCCATAGGAACTTCTTCTGGTTATTCTTATCACACAGACGCTGTGATTGAACAAGTTATTAGTCAAGTTATGGAAGAAAAAGAAATCTCTAGAGAATTGGCTAGGAATTATGTTTATAGTAGTGGTCTTACTATCTATTCAACCGTAGATGTTGATATTCAAGCAAGAGTAGAAGAAGAAACTTTAAAAGATAAATATAGCAAACCAGGAAGAGAAAAAAATCCAGATGGTAGTTTAGTAAATGAGCATACAGAGGCTGCAATGGTTATTATTGACCATAAAACAGGAAATGTTTTAGGCGTTTCTGGAGGACTTGGACAAAAAACAGGAGCAACCTTAAACCGTGCAACTCAAACAGCAAGACAACCAGGTTCTTCTATCAAACCAATAGCAGATATTGCACCAGCATTGCAAGAAAAAGTCATTACAGCAGCAACTGTATATGATGATGTATTAACTGATTTTAATGGTTACCAACCTAAAAATGATGGGCATGTTTATAGAGGTTTAATTAATATTCGAGATATTATTGCTTATTCTCAAAATGTGCCAGAAGTTAAAATTATGAAAGAATTAACACCAACTAAATCGATTGATTATATGAGAAATTTTGGCGTATCAACTTTATATAAACAAGGAGATGACCCAGAAGGCAAAAAAATCGATGAAAGTTTACCAATTGCAATTGGAGGACTTTCAGAAGGAATTAGTCCATTAGAAATGGCAGCAGCTTATGCAACAATTGCCAATAATGGAGAATACATTGAACCGACTTTTTATAGTAAAGTAGTTGATTCAAGTGGAAATACTGTATTAGAACCAAAACAAGAAAGAAGAAGAGTTATATCAGAACAAAATGCTTATATTGTACAATCTATTTTACAAGAACCAGTAAAAAAAGGAACAGCAACTTATTGTGCAATTTCAGGAATGGATGTAGCAGCCAAAACTGGTACGACAGATAAGAGTAAAGATAGATGGCTTTGTGGTTTTACACCATATTATGCAGCAGCATGTTGGTTTGGTTATAATACACCAGAAGAAATTGTATGGAGTGGAACAAATCCAGCAGGTCAAATTTGGGATGAAGTTATGACTGCTATTCATAAAGGGTTACAAAGTGCATCTTTTACAAGACCAAGTGGATTAGTAGAACAAACGGTATGTAGAGCAACAGGTTGTGTAGCAACAACAGGTTGCATGGATACTTACAAAGAGATATTTACATCTGATAATTTACCCGAAAAATGTGAAGGTCATGGTTCACAAACAATTTGTTCAGAATCAGGAATGTTAGCAACTGAATTTTGTTCACAATATGTTGAAGTAACGAATAGTAGTTTTGGTGGAAATGTGCCAAAAGAAAGATTACAACTATGGAAACCAGTAAAAGGTGCAACATCTTCAGCAAAAGGTAAAGTAAATGAAATTTGTAATATTCATACGAAACCAAAAGAAGTAGAAAAACCAAAACCAAATACGAATACAACTAATACAAACAAACCAGATAATAATACCAATTCAAGCAATACATCTAATACAAGCAATAATACAACTAATACCACTAATAATACGACCAATGAAACCAATACAGGTGGTGGTGATTCATCGAAAAATAATACGACAGGTGAAACTAATATCACACCATAATATTTTATAAATTTTCATATTTATATGGTAGGGGGATTTCTCTTATAAAGAAAGAATTACTACTAATGAAAAAGAGATGTGAATCATTTTCACATCTTCTATTTTAAATAAAGTTGATAGAAAGAAGGGAAAATTTTGGATATTTATTTTTATAATACATTAACAAAGAAAAAAGAGGTTTTCAAGCCAATTGATGAAAAACAAGTGAAAATATATTCATGTGGACCAACTGTCTATAAAGATGCTACAATTGGAAATATGAGGACTAATATTTTTCAAGATGTGTTAAGAAGAGTTTTACGATATAATGGCTATACTTTAAAACATGCAATGAATATAACAGATGTAGGACATTTAGTTTCAGATGGTGATGAAGGAGAAGACAAAATGCTAAAATCAGCAAGAGAAGAGAAGAAAACACCAATGGAAATTGCTAACTATTATACCAATCTTTTCTTTCAGGATTTGGAGTTATTAAATATTGAAACACCAGAAATTGTATGTAAAGCAACTGACCATATTAAAGAAATGTTAGCATATGTTCAAAAATTAGTTGAAAAAGGATATGCCTATGAAACATCAACAGCTATTTATTTTGATATAGCAAAATTAGACCAATATCCTATTTTATCCAATCTAAACTTAAGAGAGCAAAAAGCAGGAGCTAGAGTAGATGTAGATTTAGAAAAAAGAAGTCCCTATGATTTTGCGTTATGGATTAAAGCACCTAAAAATCATTTAATGAAATGGGATAGTCCATGGGGACCAAGCTATCCAGGTTGGCATATTGAATGTTCTGCCATGGGACAAAAATATTTAGGAGAACAATTTGATATTCACACAGGAGGAATTGATTTAATACCAACTCATCATGAAAATGAAATTGCACAAAGTAAAGGAAATTGTGGAAAGATACCAGCAAACTACTGGATGCATGGAGAATATTTACTAATAAATGGTGGGAAGATGTCTAAAAGTTTAGGAAATGTTTATCTTATGAAAGATTTAATTGAAAAAGGATATGACCCATTAGTATATCGTTTATTTAGTTATTCATGTCATTATAAGAATAAATTGAATTTTACTTGGGAAGGAATGCAAGCAACTACCAAGTCTTTAGAAAGATTGAAAAATGGCTATCAATTACATTTATTGGGAAAAGATGAGGTGGAAGATAGGGAAATACAAGAAGTAGAAACAAGATTTCATCAAGCTATTAATGATGATTTAAATATGCCACTTGCTTTGGGGGCTGTTTGGGAGGTTATCAAACAAGAAAAAAAATCGCCTAAGTGGGCAGATTTACTTGTTAAATTTGACACAGTTTTAGGGCTAAAAATAAAAGAACCAATTCAAAAAAAAGAAGAAGAAATTCCACAAGAGATTTTAGATTTAGTAAAACAAAGGAAACAAGCAAGAGAGAATAAGGATTGGACTAAATCAGATGAATTAAGAGATTTAATTCAAAATAAAGGATATGATATAAAAGATACAAAAGAAGGGATAGAAATTCATAGATGTTAAGATAGGTATAACTTTTTAGTATTTTGATTCTCAAATTTATTAATTTAATAATAAAAAAACAAAAAAAACCGTTTCAATTGCTTAGCAATACGGTTTTTTTGTTATTGTAACTGTTGCAGTTACCGTTCACTGAGAATAAATTAGATGATTCAAAGACTACAATAGCAATATTTATTCGGATTTTCGGTTACCCTACATGACGCTAAGAAATATTAAAAATACAGGTGAACTATACCCGAAAACAGGACCCTTTTGAGCTGTATTTTAAATATTTCTAAAGCTATTTTAGGTTACATTCAAATCCGAACTATATTGCTATTGTAGTCTTTTTAAAGTTTGAATGGTGCTAGTAGTGAACTGTAACCTATTGCAGGAAATAAAATCGTATACTATATTGACGTAATTCTAGTTTTTTGATAAGATACAAAAGGTAAATGAAAAGTATTTTTTGGAAAAAGTTTATAAAAATACTTTCTATGAAGCAATCAGTACAATATAGATGTATAAGATATCGAAAAAAGAAAATAATAACAAAAGATAAGGAGAGATTGTAGAATGAAAATGGAGAAATTAGAATCAAAAAAGATGTATCAAAAAGGTATTACTTTAATTGCTTTAGTCATTACGATTATTGTATTATTAATTTTAGCAGGAATATCAATAGCTAGTTTAACAGGGGAAAATGGAATACTAAATAAAGCTAACACAGCAAAACAAAATACTGAGAAAGAAACAGCAAAGGAAAAAGTGCAACTAGCAGTAATGGGAAGCTATGGAACAGATGGAAAATTAAATTATGAAGAATTAAAAGAGAATCTAGATAAAGTAGAAGGAATTGTAAATGTACCAAGTAAAATAGAAGAACTTCCAATAGATGTATATGTAGATGGTTATAAAGTAACCATTGAAAAAAATGGAAATGTTATTATAGAAGAAGAAAAAACACAAGATATTCCAAAGCCAACCACATTAGAACAAGCAAAAGAAGAAGGAATGGTATTAGATGAAAACAATCCTACAACCATTAAAGATAAATATGACAATAAAATAGTGGTGCCAGAAGGATTTAAAATAGCTCAAGATTCAGCAGAAGATGTAACAGGAGGGGTAGTAATAGAAGATGGCAGTAATTTAGAAACTTTAGGTAGTCAATTTGTATGGGTGCCAGTAGGAGAAATAAAAGGAGAAAATGGGGCTACGAAAACCATAAATTTAAATCGATATACTTTTGCAACAGATGGAACACCAACTGCACATGGAGAAAATATAATAGATAGTTATTATCAAGAATTAGGAGAATCAGATAAAGGAAATACAGTTGCTAAAAATATCGAAGAATTTAAAACAAGTGTCACCCAAAATGGAGGTTATTATATAGGAAGATATGAGGCAGGAGATTCATCTGCTACAACCGATAGAACGAATTCTGCTACCAAAACGAATACACCAGTATGTAAACAAGGTCAATATGTATATAATTATGTAACACAACCAGAAGCAGCGAATCTAAGCAGAAAAATGTATGAAAATAAGAAATTTATAAGTGATTTAATGAATAGTTATGCTTGGGATACAGCCATTATATTTATACAAGAATTTTCAGGAGATGAAGATTATTCAAGGCAAACTAGAATACAAACAACTCTTGCAAAAACAGGAAAAGTAACAGATGGAACCAACAAGGATGTAAGATGTAATATTTATGATATGGCAGAAAATATGTATGAATTAACAACAGAAACTTCTAGCAATGTAGGAAGTCATAGTGTAACGAGGGGGACTAGTTATTATAGTAATTATGTATATACTAGTCTGCGTGGTAGTAACAAAGTGCTTGAAGGGTATGTTTTCAATGGGTTTCGACCAATACTTTACTTTTAGTATGTCGTTTGTATAATCTTTTTTGGTGAATATATTTTTATTGACTTTTAAAGGTAAGAGGGCTATAATGGAACAAACAAAGGAAAGGTGGAATAAAAATGGCAATATTATTACCAGGAGGAGCTGGGTACATTGGTAGTCATACCGCAATCGAACTATTAGAAGAAGGAAAAGAAATTATAATTGTAGACGATTTTTCAAATAGTACACCACAAGTATTAGAAACCATTCGAAAAATAACAGGAAAAGACTTTAAATTTTATGAAATAGATTATAAAGATAGAGCAAAATTAGAAAAAGTATTTGAAGAAAATGAAATAGAAGCAGTTATCAACTTTGCAGGATTTAAAGCAGTAGGAGAGTCAGTTGAAAAACCAATTGAATACTATACCAATAATATTTCAGGAGCATTGGTGTTATTAGATACAATGAGAAAATTTGGATGCAAAAAATTTATTTTTAGCTCATCGGCAACCGTATATGGAGAACCAGAAAAAATTCCTTTAACAGAAGAATGTAGAACTGGTGGAACCACTAATCCATATGGTACCACTAAATTATTTATTGAACAAATTTTAAAAGATATTTATCAATCAGACAAAGAATGGGATATTTGTATTTTAAGATATTTTAATCCAGTTGGAGCTCATAAAAGTGGCTTAATAGGAGAAGAACCACAAGGAATTCCTAATAATCTTATGCCATACATTGTTCGTGTAGCAAGTGGTCAATTGCAAGAATTATCAGTGTTTGGGAATGATTATGATACACTTGATGGAACAGGAGTAAGAGATTATATTCATGTTGTAGATTTAGCCAAAGGACATTTAAAAGCTCTAAATAAAATAGAAAAAGAAGGAAAAGGATTATATATCTATAACTTAGGAACAGGAACAGGCTACAGTGTATTAGATATGGTAAAAGCTTTTGAAAAAACAACAGGAAAAAAAGTAGTTTATAAAATAGCACCAAGAAGAACAGGAGATATTGCAACATGTTATGCAGACCCTAAAAAAGCAAAAGAAGAATTAGATTGGAAGGCTGAAAAGACATTAGAAGATATGTGTCAAGACTCTTGGAATTATATAGAAAAACAGGCAAATAGGAAGTAGAATACTAAGATATCATAGAAATTAAGCTTATAACTAGGAAGAATAATATAAAATCAGAAAAATTAAGACGAAAAGTAATTCGTAATTTTTCTAATTTTATATTATTTTTTTTTGTAAACTTAACTTTAAAGTAATTATTTAATAAAAAAGTAACAACCTATATAACACTGTGATAACAATTATTACAATTGCTTTACAATTGAATTACCATACTGTGAAATTCATTGACTTTTAAAAAACCCAAGAATATAATAAAAATAGCTAAATGAAAGGTCGAAAAGGAGAGAGAAAAGTGAAATTTAAACAAGAAATAGCAAATTTAATGGCAAAAAATATGCCAATTGATACCAAAGAATTAGAAAGTTATATAGAAATTCCAAAAGATAGCAAAAATGGAGATTTTGCTTTCCCATGTTTTCGTCTTGCCAAAGAATTAAAAAAGGCACCACAACAAATTGCCAATGAAATAAAAGATAAGATGGAAATAGACAATAAAGTAATTGAAAAAGTAGAAGTATTAGGAGGTTACCTGAACTTTTATATCAATAAACAATTATTAACCAAAAAAGTATTAACCCAAATAGAAAATAATGAACAATATGGAAAATCTAAAATAGGAGAAGGAAAAAATATTGTTATAGATTATTCTTCCCCTAATATAGCAAAACCTTTTCATATAGGGCATTTACGTTCTACTGTAATAGGAGGAGCCTTATATAATATATACAAATATCTAGGTTATCACACAACAGGAATCAATCATTTAGGAGATTATGGTACACAATTTGGAAAATTGATTGAAGGGTATAAACTTTGGGGAAAAGAATATCACATTGAAAAAGACCCAATCAATGAATTAACCAAAATGTATATTCGAATTAATCAAGCCTGTAAAGAAGATGAAAAAGTCTTAGAACAATGTAGAGAAAACTTTAAAAAGTTAGAACAAAAAGATGAAGATTGTACAAAAATTTGGGAGAAATTTAAAACCTTAAGTTTAAAAGAATTCCAAAAGGTATATGACTTATTAGGAAGTCATTTTGATTCTTGGAATGGAGAAGCTTTTTATTCTGACAAGATGCAAGAAGTTATAGAAATATTAGAAAAAACAGGAAAGATAATAGAATCACAAGGAGCCAAAATAATTGATTTAGAAGAACAAGGAATTGATACACCATGTATTATTGAAAAATCAAATGGTTCTACAACTTATGCAACAAGAGATTTAGCAGCTATTTTATATCGCTCAAGAACCTATGATTATGATAAAGCATTATACTTAACTTCTTATGAACAAGTCTTGCATTTTAAACAAATATTTGAAGTAGCCAAATTGTTAGGAATGGATGAAAAATATATAAAAGGTTTAAATCATGTACCCTTTGGTATGGTATTATTACCAACTGGCAAGATGTCTACTAGAGAGGGAAATATCATTAAATTAGAAGACCTATTAACAGAAGCGATTCAAAGAGCTAAAAAAATTATAGAGGGAAAAAATCCAAGCTTAGAAAGTAAAGAAGGGGTGGCCAAAAAAGTAGGAATTGGAGCTGTCATTTTTAATGATTTAGCCAATAGTAGAATTAAGGATGAAGTTTTTGATTGGAATCAAATTTTAAATTTCCAAGGAGAAACAGGACCATATATTCAATATACTTATGTACGAACCAAAAGTGTATTAGAAAAAGCAGGATATTTGCCAAAAATAGAACAGATAAAAGAAGAAAATTTATTAGATGAATATTCACAAAATATTTTAAAGAGAATCGATTCTTTTGAAGATGTTTTGATACAAGTAACACAAAAAGATGAACCATCTATTTTGGCAAGATATTTAATTGATTTAGCAAAAGCTTTTAGTAGTTTTTATAATGAAAATAAGATTATAACAGAGGAAAAAGAATTGCAAGATGCTAGAGTCTATTTGACGGCTAGTGTGGGAAAAGTCTTAAAAATAGGAGCTAACTTACTGGGAATGGAAATGCCAGATAAAATGTAGTAGATAGATTTTTTTACGAAACAACTAACACTGTCAACCTATATTATTATTCTAAAAAGGAAGACAGGTTCGGTCAAGATAATTTTCGAAGAAATTCTAAATTCATTTTATGGAACCCTTCCACGCAAAAGGCGTGAAGTCTTTGCCTAAAATAAATTAAGAATTTCTACCTCAATTCCTTTCCATTCACTGTCTTCCTTTTTAGAATAATAGTATAGGTTGACAGGTTGAAGGAAATATGAAGATAAGAGTAAGAATGGTCTACAATTTATTAAATTTTAATGAAAAATAATGAGGTGTAAATGAAAGAAGGAAAAAAAAGAAAAGGTTTTAAAATATTTGGCATAACGGTTTTAATATTAATCATTTTATTAATAGTCATTGTAGGAGGAACCTATTGGTATATTCAGGATAAATTAAGTAAATTACAACGAATTGATTTAAAAGAAGAAGAACTAAGGGTATCCACACAAGCAGAGGCAAGTTTAGTAGATTACCGAAATATAGCTATTTTTGGGGTAGATAGTAGAGATGATAATTTACATAGAGGAAATCGAAGTGATTGCATTATTATAGCAAGTTTGAATAATAAAACCAAAGAAGTAAAATTAATATCGGTATATAGAGATACCTATGTACAAATAGAAGGTCATGGACTAGAGAAAATAACACATGCCTATTCTTATGGTTCAGCACCACTTGCTATTCGTACATTAAATACAAACTTGGATTTAAATATAAAAGAGTTTATTACAGTAAACTTTGATTCTGTTGCAGGAGCAGTAGATAAATTAGGAGGAGTAGTTATTGAAATTGAAACAGAGGAAGAACTAAAATATTTGAACTCTTATATTGATGGAACTGCAAAAGTAACAGGAAAATCAAATGAAAAGGTGCAAGCAATAGGAAAACAAACTTTAAATGGTGTACAAGCTGTAGCTTATTCTAGAATTCGTTATACAGAAGGAGGAGATTACAAAAGAACAGAAAGAATGAGAACGGTTATTGAAGCAATGGTAGAGAAATTAAAGACAAAAAATATTAGTGAAATAAATAGTTTTATTGATTTTATTTTACCAAAAGTATATACCAATATTACAGCAGGTGATGTATTTAGTTTATTACCCAATATGACTAATTTTAAGATTACAAATAGTATAGGCTGGCCCTATGAAACAAAGGGAATTACATTGGATAGATGGTATGGAGTGCCAGTCACACTGGAAAGAAACGTAATTGAACTACATAAACAGGTATTTCAAAAAAATGATTATCAAGTCTCACAAAGAGTAAAAGAAATTAGTGAAGAAATTGCTCAAAAGACAGGATATAACAATTAAGGAATTAATTTACATAAATGGTTGACAAAAAATAAAAAAGAAGGTATAATAGAAAGGAATATTATGGTAAGTTCATAAGGAGGAGATTATGAATATAAAGGAGAATTTAATTATACCAACCTTTAGTAGCATAGATACACAAATACTTTCAGAAAAAATTTTAGAAGATAAAAACAAATCATTTCTAAAACTAGAAAAAACAATTAAAAGAATAATTGACATAATAGGAGCCACAATAGGAATTTTCTTAATGATACCTTTAACAATAATAATTTATTCTATAGAAAGAATAATTGGAGATAAAGGATCTGTTTTTTATACACAAACAAGAATCGGACAAGATGGTAAGTTTTTTAAGATGTACAAGTATCGATCTATGGTTATTGGAGCAGAAGAAAAATTACAACAATACATCGAGGAAAATGAAGAAGCAAGGGAAGAGTATAGAAAATATAAAAAATTAGAAAAAGATCCAAGAGTAACGAAAGTGGGAAGAATATTAAGAAAGACAAGCTTAGATGAATTTCCTCAATTTATTAATGTACTAAAAGGTGAAATGACTTTGGTAGGACCAAGACCTTATTTACCACAAGAAAAGGAAGAAATGAATGGATATTTCAAAAGTATTACTTCTTTAAAACCAGGAGTTACAGGATTATGGCAAATAAGTGGTAGAAGTACAATAACATTTGTGGAAAGACTAGAACTAGATATGAATTATTATCAAAATAAGACATTAAAGACAGACTTAAAAATTATAGGAAAAACAATTGAACAAGTAATAAAAAAAGAAGGGGCTATTTAGGCTACATGAATATTTTATCATTAATAAATTTTGTTAGGAAGATTTGCTAATTTATTAAGAAAAAATGGTCATGTAATAGCCTTTTTTCTTATTAGGAAAACATAAATCTTCTTAAGAAAAATGAGAAAGGTGTATGATAAAATGGAACAAAAAACAATAAGAATTGCACAAATAATGGGAAAATGGGTTGGTGGAGGTGTAGAAGCAGTTGTAATGAATTATTATCAACGAATGGATAAAAGTAAAGTGCAATTTGATTTTATCTGTGACGATGATTCAACCAATATTCCTTATGAAGAAATAAAAAAGCTAGGAGGAAAGGTAATAACCATTCCTCCTTATCAAAAAATACTAACCTATCATAAACAATTAAAAAAGGTATTACAAAAGGGAAATTATAAAATAGTCCATTCCCATATTAATACATTATCGGTATTTAGCTTATGGGCTGCTAAATCTGCCAAAGTTCCTATTCGTATAGCACATTCACATAGTACGACTAATAAAAAGGAAAAAAAGAAGAATTTAATGAAACAAATTTTAAGACATTTTTCAAAACTATTTGCTACGGATTATATGTGTTGTTCAGAATTAGCAGGAAGATGGCTCTTTGGAGATAAAGAATATGAGAAGGGAAAAGTATATTTATTAAATAATGCTATTGATGTGGAAAATTTTCAATACAATGAAACAATAAGAAAAGACATTAGAAAAGAATGGAACATAAAAGAAGAAACCTTGGTAATAGGTCATATTGGAAGGTTCTGTGAGCAAAAAAATCATAGTTTTTTAATAGATATTTTTAAACAAGTAAATCAGCTAAATAGAGACTCTATACTAGTTTTGGTAGGACAAGGAAATAAAATGAAAGAAATCAAAGAAAAAGTAGAACAATTAGATTTACAAAAAAATGTTATATTTTATGGACAAAGAGACGATATTAATAGAGTATATCAAGGGTTAGATGCTTTTGTTTTTCCAAGTATATATGAAGGCTTAGGAATGGTTTTAATAGAAGCACAATGTTCAAATTTGTATTGTATTACTTCAACAGAAGTTCCAACAAGTGCAAAAATAAATGAAAATATAGATTATTTATCACTCTTAGAATCTCCTAATACATGGGCTAATAAAATACTAGAAAATAGTAAACAAAAAATACAAAGAGAATTATTTAATCAAGCAATTCAAGATAGAGGATATGATATAAAAAGAGAAGAAAAGAAATTAACTAAAAAATATTTAAAGTTGTACGAAAGAATTAAAGAGGAGGAAAATGAAGGTGAAAAAATTCATTAAAAATATCATCAAAAATAATAAAATAATTTATGGTATCTATAATTTTGTTTTTTCATTTTTTCTAAACATCATAGGAAAGTTTATAAAAGTAGATGAAAATCAAGCTTTATTTGTAGTATATGGTGGAAAAAGATATGATGATAGTCCAAGATTTGTTTACGAATTTATCAAAAAGCAAATAGAATATCAACATATAAAATGTGTATGGGCATTTATTTCTCCAAACGATTTTGAATTTATTCCAAAAAACGAAAAAATAAAAATTGATACAATGTCTTATTATAAGACAATATTTAAATCGAAATATTGGATTACTAATTCTTCTGTAAAAAGAGGACTAAATTTAAAAGGAAAGAATCATTTAGATGTATTTTTTTCACATGGTATAGCAGGACTTAAAAAAATAGGAATTGATATGGATAAAAGTAACCAATCTTTTCGTTCTAAAAAACAAGAAGAATTTGATATGATAGTATTAGGAGGAAAAAAAGAAAAAGAGATATTAGTAAGAGCTTGGCAAACAAAGGAAGAACATTTCTATGTAACAGGTTTGCCACGTAATGATGAATTATATCATGTAGAAGAAGAAAAAGTAAGAGAAATTAAACAAAAGTTAAAAATACCATTTGATAAAAAAGTAATTCTATATGCACCTACTTATCGTGAATTTTATCAAGACAATCATTTTGATAATATTATTCAAAATCCTTTCGATTTTGAGAAAATGGAACAACAGTTATCAGATGAATATGTATTAGTTGTAACAGCACATTATTTAGTTGGAAAATTATTAGGTATTCCGAAGAACAATTCATTTATCATAAATGCTTTTGAATATCCTTATATAAATGATTTATTAATGATAGCAGATATTTTAATATCAGATTATTCTAGTGTTGTTTGGGATTATGCTATATTAGAAAGACCAATTCTATGTTTTGGTTATGATTATAATAAATATGTAGAAGAAAGAGGAGCATATTTAGATTTAGAAAAGGTATTTTTTAATGGGGTGATTAAAACACAAGAACAATTAATAGAAACGATAAAAAATATGAATTTTGAAGAACAAAAACAACATACCAAACAATTAAAACAAGAATATATTTTAATTGAAGAAAATTCTACACAAAAAATAGCTCCAATAATATTTAAATAGAAAGGTAAAAAAACATGAAAAGAGAAGAACCAATTAGAATTTTACAATGTATGCCAACTAATTTGATAATGCGGAGGAATCGAAAATTTTATTATGAATATTTATAGAAATATAGATAGAAGTAAAGTTCAATTTGATTTTTTAACACATGGTATAGGAGAAGATTATTTTGAAGAAGAAATTAAACAATTAGGGGGAAACATCTATCGATTACCATTTATAAAAGATTATAAAAATTATAAAAAGCAAATGGGAAATTTTTGGAAAGAAAATCAAGGAAAATATCAAACTATACATATTCATGCTTGTTACGCAATGTCTTATTTTGATGCCAAACAAGCTAAAAAAAATAAAATAAAAAATATTATTGTACATTCTCATAGTGCTAATACTAATATTAAGAAAAGGAAAATCGTACAAGATTTATTAAAAAGTAAGTTAACTAAAATAGCAAATTATCGATTAACTTGTAGTAAGGAAGCGGCAGAGTGGATGTTTTCTAAAAAAATAATAACCAATGAACAATATAAAAAAATAAATAATGCTATTCATGTGGAGGATTACCAATTTGATTTAAAAAAAAGAGAAAAGGTAAGAAAAAAGTTGAGGTTAGAAGGAAAATTTGTAGTAGGACATGTAGGACGTTTATCTGCTGCTAAAAATCATATGTTTTTATTAGAAGTCTTTAAAGAAATTGTAAAAAAACAAGATAATGCAGTATTATTATTAGTTGGGGACGGCGAATTAAAGGAATCAATTATACAAAAAGCACAAAAATTAGGAATTTTAGAAAAAGTAATATTATTAGGGAATAGCAATAAAGTATCAGATTTTTTACAAGCTATGGATGTATTTGTATTTCCTTCTTTATTTGAAGGTTTTGGTTTAGCTGTTTTAGAAGCACAAATAACAGGTCTTCCATGTTTGATTGCTAATCATATTACCAAGGAAGTTAAAGTAACTGATTTAGTAGAATTTATTTCCCTACAAGAAAAGCCAGAAAATTGGGCAAAAAAAATACTACTAAAAAAAATAGATAAAAGGGAAAATAGAGTAGAAGAAGTAAAAGAAAAGAAATATGATATAATAGATGTAACAAAAGAACTGCAAGATTTTTATTTAGAGATAAATTAAAAAAGAGAGGTACAAAAATGAAATCACAAATGATGACATATGATATTTTATATACAATATTTTCGATAGCATGTATCATGTTATATATAATCTTTGATAAAAAAACTAAAAAAATACAACCAATTGATATTATTATGATTGTAATATTAATAGTAGTTTCAGGGATAAGATGTAATGTTGGTTCTGACTATTATGTGTATTATTCTGCTTATAATGATTGGTTAAGTAAATTAGATAGTATCGGTGATGTTATCCAATCTAATAATCAATTTGGTCTTTATGTATTAGGTTTTATCTTAAAAAATATAACAGAATTTCCTTATGCTTTATTTTGGTTAATAGCTTGCATGATTTATCCATGTATGATTATTTATATGAGAAAAAAGACCAATAACCCAAGTATCGGTTTTATGTGTTATACTTTATTAGGATTTTTTGCTATTTCTAATAATATCTTAAAACAGACAATGGCAATGTTAATGATGGTTTATGCTTATGAAAGTTTAGTAAAAAATAAAAAAATAAAATTTGTTTTAGCAACTTTGCTTGCTACAACTTTTCATACAACAGCTATTGTGGTAGCCATATTAATGATATTGGCAAGAAAGATAAAACCTTCTTATAAGAATTTGCTTTTATGTATCTTAATTGGAGTAGTAGGGTTTTTAGCTTATAATGTTATTGGAAATATTGTTAGTCATATATCTATATTAGAAAGGTATCAAACCTATTTTATTAACACAACAACTTATTCTTCTATGATTAAAGAAACAATTGGTGTAGTTGGTTATGCTATTATTTATATTGCTATAGTTACTCTTCTGATTAGTAAAAAAGAACAAATAAAAGAAAATGATGAAGAGGCTTATAAAAGAATTTCTTTATTAATGGTTGGAATTGCAATTAGTATATTTTCCATTAACAATTGGACAATCAATCGAATTGCTTTATATTTATATCAGTTTGTTATAACTATTATGCCAGCGTTGTTTGCTGTAAAATATTCACCAAAAGAGAAAAGAAACTATATGTTTATGATTCTTATTTTATTAGTATCTGCTTGTTTATTTTTAACAATTTTTGCAGCAGAAAATGAATATTATAGCTATCAAACCTATTTTAATACAGAGCCAATGCCATATTAATGTTAAGTGTAAGAATGCAAAATAGAAAAATTTAGTGAAAGGACTAAATAACATGGAAAAAATAACAGTTATTATACCAGTATATAATGCAGAAAAATATATCCAATTTTGTATAGAAAGTGTTATTCATCAAACCTATGAAAATTTAGAAATATTAGTTATTTTAGATGGAACAACTGATTCTAGTAGAGACATTTTAAAAGAATATGCTAAAAAAGATACAAGAATTAGAATGATAGAAAGGGAAAATAAAGGCATATTTTATACTAGAATAGAAGGAATAAAAAAAGCAACTTCTCAATATATTTATTTTTTGGATGCAGATGATTGGATAGAAAAAGAAACCATTGAAATTATGTACCAATCTATGAAAAAATATCAAGCAAATATTGTTAGATGTAAAAATTATTATAAAGATGAGAACAAAAAAGTAGGACAAGATGAAAAAATAGAATATTGGCAAACGAAAGATTTTAATGCGAATTTTTATCAGCGTTTATTTGGTACCTATGACTTTGCCTGCATTTGGAATCAATTAATTGAAAAGAAATTTTTTGAAAATTTAGAAAAAATAGATTATACAATTAATTTTGGAGAAGATTATTTATTAAATTTAAATATATATAAGAATATCGATTCTCTTGTTTTAATACCCAATTATTTTTATCATTATCGAACCAATAATGAAAGTATTACGAATCAACAAAATTACGAAGGGTTATGTAAAAAGTTAAATAGTAGTTATAAAAGTCATGCTGAAATTGTTAAAATAATTAACCAATATGATAAGATTGAGCAAAAAGATAGCTATGAAAAACTTGCAATTTTTAGAATGATAAGAGTCATGAAAAATCGTATGATAGAATTTGCAAGTTTTGCAGTCAAGCAAGGA
This sequence comes from Clostridia bacterium, assembly GCA_022795075.1. Classification (GTDB taxonomy): domain Bacteria; phylum Bacillota; class Clostridia; order TANB77; family CAG-508; genus CAG-269. The sequence goes on from JAAWGB010000003.1 coordinate 27,142, forward strand.
AGACAAGAAGAAGCAAAGCAGGTAGTAGAAAAAATAGTAAAACAAAAAGAATTTTATAAATTATGCGAAAACATAACACAAAAAGAATTATTGTTACTGGCAAAACAAGAAAATCATAAATATGTTATGAAAAATATTTATCAAAAAAATATCAAAAATATAATGAATTATATAAAGAGAATTTATATACCAGGAAAAGAAATAAAAAAGATGATAAGGAGATAATATGCGTTCAGTCAATTCAATTAAAAATGCAATCATAGCAACGGTTATGAATATAGTAACAATTGTAATAGGATTTATTGCTCAGAAGATATTTATACAAACTTTAGGAACAGAATATTTAGGAATTAATGGCTTATTTACGAATATACTTTCTATGCTTGGCATCATAGAATTAGGTTTAGGTTCTGCCATTATTTATCATTTATATAAACCTATTGCTAAAGAAGATAAAGAAAAAATAAAATCTTTGTTATTGTTCTATAAGATAGGATATCGAGTAATTGGATTTATAATAGCAATAATTGGTTTATTAATTATTCCATTTTTACACTTTATAGTAGGGAAAGTTACCATTTCTGAAAATATTATTTATATTTACTTGTTATTTTTAATGGATATTGTAGTTTCTTATTTATTAACTTATAAGCGCTCTATTTTGTATGCTAATCAAAAAACTTATGTTGTAAATTTAGTGCATATTGCTTATTTAGTGATAATGAATGTAACACAATTAACTATATTAATTTTAACGAAAAATTATATTTTATATTTGTGGATAAAGATTATTTGTCGTATATTGGAAAATATAGTAATTACCATTATAGCAAATCATCAATATCCATATATTAAAGATAAAAATGTAAAATTATTAGAAAAAGACGTAAGAAAAAGTATTTTTACAAAAGTAAAAGGTTTGGTATACCATAAAATAGGAAGTTTTGTAGTATTGGGAAGCGATAATATTATCATTTCTACTTTTTTAGGAGTTGTAACAGTAGGTTTATATTCTAATTATAATTTAATTATTCAAGCATTAAATAATTTATTTTCACAAGTGTTCAATTCTATTACAGCAAGTGTAGGAAACTTATTAATAGAAAGTGATAAAAAGAAATCTTATAGTGTTTATAAAAATATTTTATTTCTTAATTCATGGATGTATGCTTTTGCTTCTACTGGATTGTTATGTGTGATGGAACCATTTGTAAAGGTATGGATTGGAAGTGAATTCTTATTACCATTTGGTGTTTTAATTACATTAGTAATTAATTTTTATTCACAAGGTATGAGAAAAACAAGCAACACTTTTAAAGAAGCAGCAGGTATTTTTTATGAGGATCGATTTGTACCATTGTGGGAATCTTTACTTAATATCGTAGCATCTGTTATCTTAGTAAAAATATTTGGATTAATGGGTGTATTTATAGGAACGATTATTAGTACATTTGTATTGTTTTTTTATAGCTATCCACAATTTGTATATAAACCATTATTTGAAAGAACTTATATACAATATATCAAAGATTATATACCTTATTTATTAGGAACAATTTTATCTGTTTTTAGTACCTATTTACTTATTGATTGCATACAATTTACTAATTCTATTTTACAAATAGTCGTAAATGTAATTTTAGTTATTGTGATTCCAAATATGATTCATTTTCTATTGTTTTACAAAACAGAACAATTTAAGTATTATAAGGAACTTTTGACTAAAGTAATAAATAAAAAATAAAATTTAACAAAAGGGTTGAAAAATATAGATAGATATGTTACAATGCAAACATGATTTATCTATGTTTTTTTGGCAAAAAATAGATAAAGTTTAATTCTAATTAGTAATTTTATTCAGAAAATTTATATCAAAATTTATTTTATTTCAATATGTTTTTAGAAATTATAATAATAGATATAAATCATCCAATAAGAAAGGAGGAGTAATATGACAATAGAAGAGCTTTGGGACAAAATACAAATACAAATGAATATAATGGAAAAAGGCTTAAGAGAAGAAATGAATATAATGGAAAAAGGCTTAAGAGAAGAAATGAATATAATGGAAAAAGGCTTAAGAGAAGAAATGAATACGAAAGAAAAGAGTCTAAAAGATGAGATAAAAGAAATGAAAGATGATATAAATGACATAAAAAATGAAGTTCATGTAATAAAAGGTGATATACACATAATAAAAGATGTTAATTTACCACATATCTTAACCCATCAAGAAGAAACTAGAAAAGAACTAAAAGATAAGATAGAAGGATACATACAAAAACATGATGTAGAACATAAAAAAATAGACTATCAATTAGCAAATTTAGAATGGAACAATAAAATAGCCAATTAGAAAAACTAGAAAAACATAGATAAATTTTAAAAAATAGAAGTATCAACCTAAAATATTGTCTTCTTTTGTAAGATTGTATTTTAGGTTGAAAGCATAAATGGAAGATTCATAAATTTTATTACAAATAGATAAATAAATCTTGCAAAAAATTAAACTTAAGGGTATACTATAAATGGAATAAAACGAATGAAAAAATAGAAAGGAAACAAAGATATGGAAGAAATCGACTTAAGAGAAATGTTTCAGATATTTTGGAATAAAAAAATACCAATTATTATAATTGTTATTATGTTTATAATAACAGGATTCATCTATACGACAAAATTTACTACTCCTATGTATAGTTCATCAACAACATTAGTATTAGCCTCTTCAGAAGATACTAAAGCCAATGCCAATACTACTATAACAGCAACTGATATAACCATTAACTCAAAATTAGTATCTACCTATAGTGAACTAGTAAAAAGTAAAAATATATTAAGAGAAGTAATCAACAATTTAGGAATTCAAATGGACGAAGAAATTTTAAGAAAACATGTAAAGGTAAGTTCTGTTAAAAATACAGAATTAATTGAAATAACAGTTGAAGATGAAAATCCACTAATTGCTGCTAAAATTGCAAATGAAATTGCAAAAGTTTTCACAGATAAAGTAAAAGAAATTTATAATATAAGCAATGTTCAGATTGTAGATGAAGCAGAAATAGCGTCAACACCATCTAATATTAATCCAGTAAAAAATATGATTTTATTTGCAGGAATGGGAATAGTAGTAGCAATAATTTATGTAATAATTGCTAACATGTTAGATACAACAGTCAAGTCAGCAGAAGATATTGAAAAGAATTTTAATGTATCAGTATTAGTTTCAATACCGATGATAGAAAAATTAAATAATGAAAGGAAACACAAGAGACAATGAAAAAAGAAGTAGTGGCACATAAAGATCCCAAATCTCCAATTTCAGAGATTTTTAGGACATTAAGAACCAACATACAATTTATTAATACCAATAAAAACATACAAACCTTATTAGTAACATCTACTCTTCCAGGAGAAGGAAAGAGTTGGATTGCATCTAACTTAGCAGTTGCTTTTGCACAAACAGGAAAAAAGGTAGTATTAATTGATGCAGATATGAGAAAAGGAAGACAATATATCATATTTGATGTACCACCAACCCCTGGATTGTCGAATTATTTATCAAAAGTAGGAATGAATTCCAAACAAGCTACATCAGATGAAATATTAGATTGTATACAAAAAACAGAAGTGCCAAATTTGTACTTAATGCCATCAGGAAGTATACCACCAAATCCTTCTGAATTATTAGTTTCTTCTAAGATGATAAAAGTATTAGAAAAATTCAAACAAGCCTTTGATATTGTTGTAATTGATGGTACACCATGTGAATTAGTAACAGATTCTGTTATTTTGTCTAGAGTAGTAGATGCTACTATTCTTGTAACAGCTCATAAAGTAACCAAAAAAGATGCTTTAGAAAGAGTGATAAAAAGTATACAAAATGTAGGAGGAAATCTAACAGGTATAGTAGTTAACAAAATTCCAATATCAGGAAAGAAATATGAAAAAAGATATTATTATTATGGAGAAAGTTCAGAAAATTCTACTCAAATAGACAATAAACAAATACCAAAAGCACAACTAATTAAAGAGGAAAAAATAGAAGAAAAAGAAGAAGTCAAAACAACAGAAATAACGAAAAAAGAACCAAAACCAATTTCTATTAGAATGAAAAGATCAGAAACAGCAAAATCTACAAAATCAGCTAGTAAAAAGGAAACAAATGTAAAAAAGACAGAAGAAAAAAACAAAAACAAGGAAACAAAGACAAAAACCAAAAAAGCAGAAGAAGACAAAAACAAGGAAACAAAGACAAAAACCAAAAAAGCAGAAGAAGACAAAAACAAGGAAACAAAAATAAAAAACGTAGAAGATAATGAAACAAAAAAGGAAGGAAAAGCAAAAAAAACAAAAGCAGAAGAAAATGATGCAAAAAAGATAGCAAACACAAAAACAGCAAAGGTAGATGAAAAAGATACAAAAAAAGAAACCAAACCAAAAACAACAAGATCGAAACAAACGACTACCAAGAAAGAAACAACAACAAAATCTACTAATGCAAATAAGAAAAAGACAACGAAAACAAAAGTAGAAAAGACCCAAACAAAAAAAGTAGAACCAAAAGAAGACACTACCAAAACTAAAACAGAAGATATCTTAAAAAAAATGAATGAATATTTAGAAAAAGAAAATTCGAAAAAAGAAAAGGAAGAAAAAAATGATTGATTTTCATACACATATATTACCAAACATAGATGATGGAGCAAGAAGTATAGAAGAAACAATTGACTTAGTAAAAGAAGCACAAAAAGTTGGATTTGAAGCAATTATTTCCACTTCTCATTATATGGAAGGATATTATGAAACCAATACTCCAGAAAGAGAAGTATGGATTCAAGCAATTTATCAAAAGATACAAGAAGAAAACTTAAAAATCAAATTATATTTAGGAAATGAAATATATTTATCAGAAAACATGATACAATTATTAGAAGAAGGAAGAGCATGTACCATAAATGACACCAGCTATATACTTTTTGAAATGCCATTAAATGCAGAACCATTGAATTTATATAATATGATATATGAAATGTTACAAAATAAGCTAGTTCCTATATTAGCACATCCAGAAAGATATTCGTTTGTTCAGCAATCTCCTGAATTAGTAAGTGAGTTGATAGAAAAGGGAGTCCTTATGCAATGCAATTATGCAAGTATAGAAGGATATTATGGAACAAGAGCAAAAATCATAGTTAAAAAACTATTACAAAATAATATGGTACATTTTTTAGGAAGTGATGTGCATAGACCCCATACAATTTATCCTAAAATGCCACAAATAATAGAAAAATTAACCAAAATAATTGGAAAAGAAAAATTAGAAGAGTTAACAACTAAAAACCCAAAACTAGTCTTACAAAATAAAAGAATAGAAAAAGAAGAACCGAATAAGATAGAATTAACACTAGCTGAAAAAATAATGATGAAAATAAAAAAAGATTAAAAAATGACGGAAAGGAAGTATTAGGATGAGAAAATATTTTGGAACAGATGGGATAAGAAGAATTGCTAATACAGAATTAACACCAAATTTAGTATATAAAGTAGCAAAAGCGGGAGCTTATGTACTATCAAAACATACAGACCATATACCTACGATATTAATTGGAAGAGATACTAGAATATCAGGAACTTTGATTGAAAGTGCTATGGTGGCAGGGTTTTTAAGTTATGGAGCCAATGTTAAATTATTAGGTGTGATGCCAACACCAGCAGTTGCCTATTTAACAAGAAAACTAAATGCAGATGCGAGTGTTGTCATTTCAGCTTCTCATAATACTTATGAATTTAATGGAATTAAGTATTTTAGTAATAAAGGAATGAAAATTCCAGACACATTAGAAGAAGAAATTGAAGAAATAATGGATTCTGGAAAACTGGATGACTTAACAGCTGTTAATGATAAAATTGGTGTTTCTGAATATTGCCTAGACTTACTAGATGAATATGTATACTTTTTTAGGAAACAATTTGATGAAGTAATCGAAAAAAATATAACAGATGATTTTGTAGTAGGTTTGGACACTGCAAATGGAGCAACTTCAGTTGTAGCAGAAAAGGTTTTTAAAGTATTAGGTATTCCTTATAAAATTATTAATAATCAACCAAATGGTATTAATATAAATGAAAATTGTGGTTCTACCCATTTGGAAGGATTGAAAAAATTTGTACGAGACAACAAATTAAGTCTAGGAGTTGCCTATGACGGAGATGGAGACAGATGCTTAGCAATTGATGAAAAAGGAAACGAAATAGATGGAGACAAATTATTAGCCATCATTTCTGAAAATTTAAAAGAAAAAGGAAAACTCAATAAAGACACGATTGTAGCTACTGTTATGAGTAATTTGGGCTTAAATAAATATGCAAAAGACAATGGGTTGGAATTATTGCAAACCAAAGTGGGAGATCGCTATGTTTTAGAAGAAATGCTAAAAGAAGGATTTAATTTAGGAGGAGAACAATCTGGTCATGTTATTTTATTAGACTATAACCCAACAGGAGATGGAATATTAACCTCTTTAATGTTAATAAAAGCAATTCTAGAATCTAAAAAGACAGCATCAGAATTAGGTGATAAAATAAAATTATATCCACAAGTATTGGTAAATGCTAAAGTAAGTAATGATAAAAAATATGATTATGATAAAGATAGTAGTATAAAAGAAGAAATTCAAAAATTAGAAAGAGAATTTGCTGGAAATGGTAGGGTTTTAATAAGACCTTCTGGAACAGAACCATTAGTTAGAGTTATGATAGAAGGAGAGAATCAAACTTATATTAATCAAAAAGCTCATGAAATAGCAAATTTATTGGAAGAGAAATTAGGCTTATAACTAGATTGTAATGAAAAAGTGACAAAATAAAGATTAAAGATTGCTAAAAAACAAATCATGATACTAAAAATAGCCTATTTATGGGTAGATGATATAGAATGTAGTACCAAAAGGTATTATATTCTTTTTCTTTGTCATAAATAAAAAAAATTAGAATATACATATATATAGGAAAATTTTGGACAAGGACAAGGAGAAAAATATGTTTAATGTTACTGTTCTAAAAATGAAAGATATCAAAAAATATGTGATAGGATTGTTGGCAACTGTAGTAGTAGTGATAATAATTAGTAAATATTTTCCACAAACTGCCAAAGAAGGAAAAATGATACCAAAAATCACAGTAGAAAATAGTATGTTAGGATGTTTAGATCAAACAGTACCAACAATAGCCAATATGAATGAAGAATATAAAAAAATAGCAGAGGAAGAAGATGAATTAACAGAAGATACATTTTTACAAGGTATTTTAAAAACACAAGTTAGTTCTATAAAAGGACTAGAAATTGTGGAAGAAAAGAAAAAGATAGCAAAAGAAGAAGGACTTCCTACCCAACAAGAAGAGAAGAAAACACAAATGCCACAAACAGACGTACTAACACAAGTTGTTACAAATAATCCGTTAAAAGAAAATTATAATGTTCAAATACGGTAAAGTAAAAATAAAAAACGAAACAGAATATGAATTAACAAATGAAATGTTACAACCAGATATTACAATTGAAAATAAAAATATTGTATTGTTTCATACCCATAGTTGTGAAAGCTATACATCAAGTGATGCCTATCCCTATACACCAACAGGAAATTTTCGAACAACCGATTTAAATTATACAGTAACAAGAGTTGGTACAGAATTAGAAAATCAATTAAAACAATATAATTATAATGTAATTCATGATATGTCTTATCATGATTATCCTGCTTATAATGGTTCTTATACTCGTTCCTTGGCAACTGTTGAAAAAATATTGCAAACAACCCCAGCAGACATGGTAATAGATCTGCATAGAGATGCGATTGGTAGTAGAAGTGATTATGCTCCAACTGTGAAAATAGGTGAAAATGATGTGGCAGCACAAATTATGTTTGTAGTAGGAACCAATAATGGTGGATTATGGCATCCAAATTGGAATCAAAATTTGAAGTTTGCTATTAAAATTCAAGAAAAAGCAGAAGAAATGTATCCTCGGTTTGTTTAAACCAATAACATTAACAAAATCAAGATATAATCAACATGTTGGAAAGTATGCTAATATTATTGAGGTAGGTGCAACTGGCAATACATTGGAACAATGTTTAACAAGTATGAAGTATTTGGCAAAGGTAATGGAACAAGTTATTTTATGATATTTAAATGGTGCTAGTAGTGAACTGTAACGATTATTTTCATTAATTTTACATAAAAGGTTGAAATAATTATTGAAATAATGTATAATATAGAATAAGGGGGGAAATTTATGGGAAAAAATGAAAATATTGAAATAACAAGAATATTAGATATTTTAAAAAGTAAAAAGCTAGTAATCCTATTTATTTTAATCATTTTTACACTGTTAGGATACCTATATTCCTATCACTATGTAGTACCAAAATACAAATCTACCTCGACCTTATTATTAATACCAAATAGTACAGCAGAAGGAAAAGTAATTATGACATCAGACTTAGCAGTTAATACAGACTTAACCGTAAATTCAGGATTAATAGAAACTTATCGTAGTATAGGAGAAAACTCAAAAGTATTAAAACAAGTGATTAATAATTTAGGATTAGATATGACAGAAGAAGAATTATTAAAAGAAATGAAAATTAGTGTTATGAAAGATACCTATGTCATACAAGTATCAGTAACAAACGAAGATCCACAAAAAGCAATGGATATAGCAAAAGAATTTGATGAAGTATTTTTACAAGAAATAAAAGAAATTTATCATTTAAATAATATTGGAATAGTAGATGAAGCAAGATTACCAGAAAAGCCATATAATATTAATCATCTAAAAGATATGATTATGTTTTTAGTGGCTGGAATGGGTGTGTCATTTCTTACAATGATTGTCTTTTATTTATTTGACAATACTATCAAAAAAGAAGAAGAAATTGAAAAATATATCCAATTAAAATCACTAGGAAGCATTCCAATGAATCAAGATAAAGCACAAGAAATTGTGGATAGAAGTAAAGCTAAATCATATGTAACAGAATGTATTAATACAATTAGAACTAATATTTTATATATGAATTCAGCTAATAGTGCAAAAACTATATTAATTACAAGTTGTACGCCAAGAGAAGGAAAAAGTTGGGTATCTGCCAATATTGCAACAGCCTTTGCCGAAACGGATAAAAAGGTTTTATTAGTAGATGCTGATATGAGAAAAGGAAGAGCACATAAAATATTTAAAGTAGATAATACAGAAGGTCTTTCTAACTATTTATATGCTATGACAGGAGAAAAGGAAGAAGACATTAATATGGCGAAAAACTATATAAAAGAAACACAAATACCAAATTTACATATATTAACCAATGGAATCATACCACCAAATCCATCTGAATTATTGGAATCTTCTGCTATGAAAGAATTATTAGAGATCTTAAAAAACATTTATGATGTTGTTATAATTGATGCACCACCATGTAAATTAGTAACAGATAGTATTATTTTATCCACTATTGTAGATTCTACAATTTTGGTAGCAAATGCAGAAAAAACGAAGATGAATGACTTTAATGAAGTAAAAAAATCTATTCAAATGGTAGATGGAGAAATTATTGGAGCAATCTTAAATAAAAAAAGAATAGCTGGAAAAGTATATAGCAAAGGATATTATTATGGACATGACGAAACACAAGAAATAGAAGAAGTAAAACCAAGAGAAATCATTTCAGTAGAAAATATGATTCAAACAACTGTATTTGATTTTAAAGAAAATGACGTAGAAGTAAAAGAAGAAACCAAACAAGCAGAGCAAACATCTAGCAATATGGTACAAAAAGATTATGAAGATATCAAACAATTTATGAATGAAAAACTAAAAGAGTTACAAAAAGATTATAACCAATTAGCCGACAACGTAAAAGATACTACCTATATGGAACTTCTTATAAAAAGAGTAGAACAAGAAAAATTAACAGCTGAAGAAATAAAAACAATAACAAGTGAAATTATTAAAAATCATACAGAAGAATTAATCAATACAATGAAAAATGAAAAATCTAATGAAGAACAAATTCAAAAATTATTACAACAAGAATTAAATGTTATGAAAAATGACAAAAACAATAATGAGCAACAAATCCAAGAATTATTAAACAAAAAAATAGCACAAATGCAAGAAGAAACACAAAAATTATTACAACAAGAATTAAATATCATGAAAAATGACAAAAACAATAATGAACAACAAATGCAAGAATTATTAAACAAAAAAATAGTACAAATGCAAGAAGAAACACAAAAATTATTACAACAAGAATTAAATATCATGAAAAATGACAAAAACAATAATGAACAACAAATCCAAGAATTATTAAACGGAAAAATAGCACAAATGCAAGAAGAAACACAAAAAATATTACAACAAGAATTAAATATCATGAAAAATGACAAGAATAATAATGAGCAACAAATTCAAGAATTACTAAATGAAAAAATGACACAAATGCAAGAAGAAACACAAAAAATATTACAACAAGAATTAAATATTATGAAAAATGACAAAAATAATAATGAGCAACAAATCCAAGAATTATTAAATGAAAAAATAACAAACATGCAAAAAGAAACACAAGAATTGATGAAACAAGAAATAACAAAAATGGATTATACAAAGCAAATCAATCAAATTAATGAAATGCTTACCAACCTAAAAGATAGTTATTTAGAATTATCCAATAAAATGAAAACAAATGATGAAGAAATGATGAAGTATCAAGAAACCAATAAAAATAATAGAAATATTATAGATTTTAGAGCATTTAAAAAGCAAAAAAACAAGAAAAAAGTATATTCTATCGAAGAAGATATTGCTTATGAAGATTTAGAAGAAGTGGCTACTTATATCATACCACTTCAAACAAGAAAAATAAGTGGAGATATTTCTTGTTCAAACTTATAAAAATTTAGGAAAAATAAAAATAGTAATCCTCTAATATAACTGGAGGATTACTCTGAAGTTATTAAAAAGCAAACTTACAAAAAAGTAAGTTGCTTTTTTTTAGGTTATATTCGAATTTTCGCAAATAGTAGTTAGCCACTGTTTAGACAAATTAGTTGTTTTGAGTAATTGTAAGCTTTTTTAATGTAAAATGAAAAGAAGACTTGAAATTTCTGAAACATTTTTATATAATCAGCAAAGAGAAAAGAAAGGAGAATTTTTAATATGGCACAAATAAAATTAAATTTAAAAAACAGTGAAATTACACAAAAAAGTATTTTAGAATACAAACAACAAGTAGAAAACATACATAAAGATTTGCATAAAAGAGCAAATGAAGAAAAAGACTTTGTAGGATGGCTTGAATTACCAACCAATTATGATAAAAAAGAATTTGCAAAAATCAAAAAAGCAGCAAAAAAAATTAAAAAAGAATCAGATATATTAGTTGTAATTGGAATTGGAGGATCTTATTTAGGAGCAAGAGCAGTAATTGAAAGTTTAACAAGTTCATTTTATAACATGTTATCAGACAAACAAAGAAAATATCCTCAAATATTATATGTAGGAAATAACTTAAGTCCTAATTATATCAATGAACTAATAGAATATATTGGAAACAAAGATTTTTCTGTAAATGTCATATCAAAATCAGGAACTACCACAGAACCAGCAGTAGCCTTTCGAATTTTTAGAGAAATATTAGAAAATAAATATGGAATAGATGAAGCAAGAAGTAGAATCTATGCAACAACAGACAAAGAAAAAGGAGCCCTAAAAACCTTAGCAGAAAATGAAGGATATGAACAATTTGTTGTACCAAACAATATAGGAGGAAGATATTCTGTTCTAACAGCAGTAGGCTTACTTCCAATAGCAACAGCGGGAATTGATATTGACAAACTAATGGAAGGAGCTAGAGTTGGGCAAGAGCGATACAATGATGGAAATCTTAAATACAATGAATGTTATCAATATGCAGTAGCAAGAAATATCTTATATGAACAAGAAAAAAACATAGAAATATTAGTAAATTACGAACCCAAAATGCACTACTTCACAGAATGGTGGAAACAACTATATGGAGAAAGTGAAGGAAAAGAGAAAAAAGGAATTTTTCCAGCAGGAGTAGACTTTACAACAGATTTACACTCAATGGGACAATATATACAAGAAGGAAAAAGAAACATATTTGAAACAGTCATCTGTGTAGAAAATCCAAACTCAGATATAACGATTCACCCAGATGATGATAACTTAGATGGGCTAAACTATTTAGCAGGAAAAGGACTAGACTATGTTAATAAAAAAGCAATGGAAGGAACCATAAAAGCACATGTAACAGGTCAAGTACCTAATATACAAATTACAATGGATCAATTAGATGAAATCAATTTAGGAGAGTTAATTTACTTTTTTGAAAAAGCATGTGCTATGTCAGGCATGATATTAGGAGTTAATCCATTTAACCAACCAGGTGTAGAAGAATACAAAAAGAATATGTTTAAATTATTAAAAAAACCAGGTTATTAATAAGAGTTGCTAAAAATTGTCAATAGGGATAGATTATTTAGTAATCTAGTTAGAATAATAGTAGGGGAATGGAAATTTTAACATAAGAAAGTTGGCAAAAAGGTTTGTACTTATTGACAACTTTTGAACAAACAATAAAAGAAGGAATAAATATGATTTACAAAGAGAATTTTAAAATTGGATTAAAAGATGTATGGAAAGGAAAAGAAGTAAGCAATAGGGCGATATTAGAATATTTAGAAGATGTTGCCTCTTATCATTCAGATAGTGTAGGATATGGTATTAATACTTGTGATAAAACACATTTGACATGGCTGTTACTAGATTGGAAGGTTAAAATCATAAAAAGACCCCAATATGGACAAATATTATCTATACACACTTGGTCAAGAGCTATCATAAAATGTTATGCATATCGTGATTTTGAGGTTTATGATGAAAACGATAATCTTTGTGTAATTGCCTCTTCTAAATGGTTACTAATTAATAATCAAACTGCTAAAATTGCAAAAGTAGAACCAGAAATGGCAGATAAATATCAATCAGAGTTTGGTAAATGTGTGTTTGAAGAAACGGAAATTGAAAAGATTAAAGAACCACAAAATTATAAAAGTAGTATAATCTATCAAGTAAATAGGAAAGATATAGATGTAATTGGTCATGTGCATAATTTGTATTATTTGGATATTGCGTATGAAGCATTGCCACAAGAGGTTTATGAACAAAGGTCTTTTGATGAAATACGTATTATGTATAAAAAGGAAATGAAGTTACACCAAAAGGTGATAGGTAAATATGCTTATGAAAATAATAAACATATTGTTGTTATTAAAAGCGAAGATGAAAAGATTTTACATGCTATAATTGAACTATCATAATTTTTATGAAACTATTTGATTGCTTATTATTTAGTCAAGTACTGTCCAACCTATAAAGATTTATCAAAAAAGGAAGACAGTAGTTAATTAAATAAAAACGAAACTTTGCAAAAATTGTAAAAAATGTTGAAATTTGTAAACTAAGTATGATATAATACAAATCGATTTTAATGAAAAAGGCTATAAAAGAAAGCCAAAAGAAAGGAAGAATAAAAAAATGAAGAAAAATTTAAGAAAAACCAAAATTGTTGGAACAATTGGACCTGCTAGTGAACATAAATTAAAAGAACTATTTGAAGCAGGATTAAATGTTACTAGAATCAACTATTCACATGGTAGTTGGGATGAACAATCAGAAAAAACGCAAGAAGTTATCAGATTAAGAGAAGAATTAGACATTCCTATTTCTTTATTGTTAGATATGCAAGGACCAGAAATTAGAACAGGAATGTTAGTAACTGGAAAAAACGAAAAAATCCAATTAGAAGATGGTCAAAAATTTACATTAGTGAATGAAGATATTGTAGGAGATAAAGATAAAGTATCTGTATCTTATAAAGAATTATACAAAGATGTAAAACCAGGAAGTAAAGTATTAATTGACGATGGAGCAATTGAATTAATAATTGATGAAATCGTTGGAAAAGATATCGTATGTACCGTTGTACATGGAAATGGATTAGGAAGTAGAAAAACCATTAATTTACCAGGAACAGCAGTACGTTTGCCAGCATTAAAACAAAAAGATATCGATGACTTAATAACAGCATGTGAGCACAATTATGATTATGTTGCTATGTCATTTGCAAGAAACAAAGATGACATTGACCAAGTAAGAAAAGTATTAGACGAACATGGTGGAAATGATATAAAAATTATTACAAAAGTAGAAAATGTAGAAGGGCTAGAACATATGGAAGAAATTGTTGAAAACGCAGATGTTCAAATGATTGCTCGTGGCGATATGGCTACTGAAACAGATTTTACAGAACCACCAGTTATGCAAAAAAGATTTATTAAATTATCCAATAAAGCAAATAAACCAGCTATCACAGCAACACAAATGTTAGAAACTATGACATACAACCCATTACCAACTAGAGCAGAAGCAAGTGATGTTGCCAATGCTATTTATGATAGAACAAGTGCTGTTATGTTATCAGGTGAATGTGCAATGGGAAAATATCCAGTAGAATGTGTTCAAACTATGGTAAAAATAGCAAATAGAGTAGAAGGAGATATTGATTACTGGAAAAAATTTAGAGAAAACGAAAATATCGATATGACTACACTTGAAAGTAAAATAGCTTATTCAACATCTGTTATGGCAATGAATTTAAATGCAGATGCAATCGTATGTTATACAAATTCTGGAGATTCAGCAAGAAAATTTGCAGGATTAGGAGTAGGATGCCCAATCTTAGCCATTACAGACAACAAAAGAACCTATCATCAATTAGCAATTGTTTGGAATGTAACACCTATTTATGTAGAAAAGAAAGAAGTTATTGATGAGATAGTAAAAGAAGGAATCGAGAAATTAAAACAAAAAGGAATATTAGAAAAAGGAGATACAATTGTTGTATCAGGAGGAGCTAAATGGTTACAATCAGCTCAAGACAGTAAAATTATTGGTGGAATCGCAACAATTTAAAAAGATAAAAGGTTAATGGTAAATAAATTCCATTAACCTTTTTAGAAAACAAAGGAAAATCAAATGAAAAATAGTTTTATAAAAATAACATTAAAAGGAACCAAAAGTTATATTGTACTACTAATAATATTAAGTGCCATTTACTCAAGATTAGTAGTATATGTACCAATGTTTATACAATATATATTAGATGGAGTTATCGTGGGAAAAGAAGAAGTAATTCCGTCTTTTATTCGTGCTTTGTTTGATACTGATACAAAAATGACTAAAATCATTATACTTGTACTAAATTTGATTTTTGTAAATTTAGTAATTGTTATGGTGAACTTTATAAAAAACAAAATAAATGTGAAATTTAATTTAAAAATTAATAGAAATGTAAAAGAAAATATATTAAAACATATACCTAAATTGCAATATGATGAATTTCATAATATTGATAAATCAGATGTTATACAAAGAGTCAATAATGATGCTGCTACTTATGCAGAGTTTTTTAATTCGCAAATCAATTTATTTTTTGATACAATCTTTATTGTAGTCTTTGCTATTATACAAACTGTTAAGCTTAATCTAGCAGTTGGTTTATTTATTGTAGGAATGAGTTTTTTAATTATAGTATTATCAATTTGGCATTATAAAATCACCAAACCTTTAGTAGAAGATATTGTTGAAATGAATCAAGAAATAATTAGTAAAACAACCACAAGTGTGCAAGAATCGAAAATGTTAAAAATCTTTAACCGAAAAGAAAAAAAGAATTTTGAAGATTTAAATCAAAAATGTAAGAAAAAGGAAATGACATTTGCCAAAATAAGAGCAGCCTATGTTATAACAACTCATTCCATAAGAAATTTTAAAGAACCGTTTATTTTATTATGGGGAGGAATTTTAGTCGTAAAAGGGGAACTAACATTGGCACAAGTTTCCATATTATTAAGTTTTGCTACTAAAATAACAAACTATATTTATAATTCAGTTGAAAAAGTATCTTTTATAAATGAATTTTTGGTAGCTAGTAAAAAATTGTCTCATTTAATGAAATATAAAGAAGAAATAGAAGATAAACCAACTGTTAAATTAAATGGAGATATTACATTTAAAAATGTAAGCATTAAAATTAAGAACAATATTTTATTAAAAAACTTAAATTTTACAATCCAGCAAACGCAAAATGTTGCAATTGTTGGAAACAATGGAACAGGAAAAACGGTAATTGCTAAAACTTTAATTGGTTTTTATGAGTATACAGGAGAAATTTATATTGGTAAGCAAAATATTAAAGAAGTCAGCAAAAAAAGTGTAAGAGATTATATTGGGGTAGTTTTACAAGATACCTTTTTGTTTACAGATACCATTCAAAATAATATTAATATTACCAATAAAATTGTTAGTAAAGAAGAGATTCTAAATGTTTGTAAATTAGCACAAATATATGAAGACATAAAGGGATTTAAAGAAAATATAGAATATCCAATTGGAAAAGGTGGAAATAATCTATCTGGTGGACAAAAACAAAGAATAGCAATTGCTAGAACTTTATTATTAGATAACAAAATGATTGTTTTTGATGATTCTTTATCTAAATTAGATATGAAAACTAAATTGGCAATTTTAGATAATCTTGTAAAAATGAAAAAAGGAACAATCATGATTTCACATGATGTAGAGATAGTAAAAAGATGTGATAAAGTTTTATGGATTCATGACCAAACAATTGAAGTAAGTACACATGATAGATTAATAAAAGAAAATATGGAGTATCAACAGATAATTGAAAATAATAAAAATAAAATATTAGAAGATGAGGAATACTAAGCATGCTAAAGAAAATAATAAAAGATTATAAAAAACAAGTTATGAAAGTTACATTAGGAAGAATTGCTACGAGTGTTATGGTTGTTTGCTTTTATGGCTTTATGATTGTTATGATAGAATATGCGATTCCTAGTCAAAATATTAAACAAATTATACAATTAGGAATTTTATATTTTGGTATTAATATACTAAGAACTATGGCAACTTTATATGAGGCTATTCATCATGACAGTCTCGAAAAAGAAATAGAGGCAGATTATCGACAAAAAATATTTTTTAAATTACAGGAATTAAAGCAAAGTGAAATAGATACAATAAAAGTAGGAGAAATATTAGAAAATATAATAAATGATACCAAACTTTTTTCAAAATATTACACATATGGAGTAGCAAGATCCTATTTTGGGGGAATTTTAAGGTTAATAGGAATATTAGCAGTTTTGTTATACCTAAATGTACCAATTGTTATGATTACATTTTTTATCTATATAGTGGGATTTATAGTTACCTATTTTTTTAATAAAAAATCAATAGGATATACAAAATTAAAAAAAGATGCTAATGCTAAAATATTAAATTGGTCAAATGAACAAATAGAAGGGTACCAAACAATTAAAGCTTTAGAAATAGAAGAACAAAGATTAAGGCAAATTAAACAATTAATCAATGATTATGAAAAATCAGTTAATAAATTGGAAAAAAATATTAGAACTTATACAGGTATTTATGAATTTTTGGTATCTTTAGTAGGGATTGTTAATATTTTAATTGGTTCTATTAGTTTAGAACAAGGGATACTTTCTTATGGTTCATTAGTTATACTAGTTCGTTATATTGACCAACCAGAAGTATATGCTAGATGGTTCATAGAAGGCTTTCAAATGCGAAATATGAGTAAAATTTCTTATAGTAGAATTGAGAAAATTTTGCAAAAAGAAGAAGAAAGTATTGATAGAGGAAAGGAACTAAGTAAAGTAGAGAAAATTGAATGTAAAAATATTAGTTTTACTTATTCAAATAACCAAAAAGTACTAGAAAATATTTCTTTTGTCGCCAAGAAAAATGAAAAGATTGCTTTAATTGGTAGAACAGGAAGTGG
This sequence comes from Clostridia bacterium, assembly GCA_022795075.1. Taxonomy (GTDB): domain Bacteria; phylum Bacillota; class Clostridia; order TANB77; family CAG-508; genus CAG-269. The sequence continues at coordinate 45,126 of JAAWGB010000003.1, forward strand.
AAAAACGACTTTAGTTAATCTAATTAGCCGATTTTATGATTTACAAAAAGGCGAAATTAAAATAAATGGAGAAGATTATCAAAAATATAGTATACGAAGTCTAAGAGATAAAATTGGCTATATTATGCAAAAAGTAGTAATATTTAATGGAACAATTTTAGAAAATATTAATTATGTTAACAAGAATATTGCAAAAGACCAAATAATAGAAATTTGCAAAAAGTTAGCTTTACATGAAAAAATTATGTCATTTGAAAATGGCTATGAAACAATTATAAAACCTGATACAGACTTGTTTTCAACAGGAGAAAAACAATTGTTAAATTTTAGTAGAGTTATGGTAGAAAATCCTGAAATTATTATCTTAGATGAAGCCACAGCTTCTCTTTCTTATCAATCAGAAATGTTAATTAGAAAAGCAATAGAAGAAATAACCAAAGAAAAAATTAGCTTTATTATAGCCCATAGATTATCAACTATCAAAAATTGTGATAAGATTTTGTTGATGAAAAATGGAAAAATACTAGAAGAAGGAAAACATGATGAATTGATGAAAAAACAAGGAGAATATTATAATTTACTACAATAAAAGCACTAAAAAATAGAAAGAAAAGATTTGTCTTTTTAAATAGTATGTGATATACTGTACCTATCAAAAAGGAAAGGAGAGGGGAAATAGGAACTAAAAAATGTATGGACATATAAATTTAATACCAATCAAAAATAACCCAAAGGACCTATCCCTAATTTAAACTAAATGAAACCAATTGTAGCAATTATCGGAAAACCAAATGTAGGAAAATCAACCTTTTTCAATTATTTAGTAGGAAGTAGAATATCCATTGTACAAGACACACCAGGAGTTACAAGAGACAGAATTTATGCTGAGACTAATTGGAGAGGAAGAAACTTTACATTAATCGATACTGGTGGAATTGAGCCAGAATCAGAAGATATTATTTTGTCACAAATGCGTGAGCAAGCTAATTTAGCAATAGCAATGGCAGATGTTATTTTGTTTTTAACAGATGTTAGACAAGGTGTAACAGCAGCAGATCGAGAAATAGCACTTATGCTAAAAAAATCAAAAAAGCCAATTGTTTTAGTATGTAATAAAGCAGATAATTTTGATAAAGATAAACAAGAAGCCTATGAATTTTATAACTTAGGAATTGGTGAACCGTATCCAATTTCAGCTACAAATGCGATTGGAATAGGAGATGTGTTAGATAAAATTTATGAGAGTTTTCCGCCTAAGATGCAAAAGGAAGAAGAAGATACTACTATAAAAGTTGCAGTAATTGGAAAACCAAATGTAGGGAAATCTTCTTTAATCAATAAAATTCTAGGGGAAAATAGAGCTATTGTAAGTGATATAGCAGGAACAACTCGTGATGCCATTGATACAGAATTTGAAAATGACAAAGGAAAATATATATTAATTGATACAGCAGGAGTTAGAAGAAAAAATAAGGTAAAAGAATCAATTGAAAAATTTAGCATTATGAGAACATTGTTGGCAATTGAAAGAGCAGATGTCTGCTTGATGATGATTGATAGCATAGAAGGAGTTACGGATCAAGATGCTAAAATAGCAGGTGAAGCACATGAAGCGGGAAAAGGAGTTATCATTGTAGTCAATAAATGGGATGCTATGGAAAAAGAAACAGGAACCTTAGAAAAATACAAAAAAGAAGTATATGATAAATTAAAATACTTATCTTATGCTCCTATCATATTTGTATCTGCTAAAACAGGACAAAGAGTGCATAAATTATTTGATTTAATTAATTATGTAGCCGAGCAAAATGCCATAAGAATAGCTACATCTGTTTTAAATCAAGTAATTAATGAAGCAATTGCAATTGTGCAACCGCCTACTGATAAGGGAAAAAGACTAAAAATATACTATGGTACACAAGCTTCAACCAAACCACCAACATTTGTCATCTTTGTTAATAATAAACAATTATTTCATTTTTCTTATGAAAGATATTTAATCAATCAAATTAGAAAAGAATTTGGTTTAGAAGGAACACCAGTTAGAATTATGGTAAGAGAAAAAAATGAAAAGGATGTATAAGATATTAAGAAAAATCGTTACTATTACGAAATTTAATTAAAATAGTAGATGAGTAAATTTCAAGATACAATTAAAAGGAGGAAATAAGGATGATAGAAGGTATCATAATGGCAATTATTGCTTATTGCATAGGAAGTATTAATTTTTCTATAATTATTAGTAAAAAAATGGCAGGATTTGACATAAGGGAAAAAGGAAGTGGAAATGCTGGAACCACCAATATGCTTCGTGCAGTTGGAAAAAAGGCAGCAGCTATTACATTATTGTGTGATGTTTTAAAAGGAGTAGTAGCAATTGTTATTTCTATTATAATTGGGAACATGGTACAAGGAGCTAATAAAGAACTATTATTACAAATTGCAGGAATTGCGGTTGTAATTGGACATACTTTTCCAATATTCTTTAGTTTTAAAGGAGGAAAAGGAGTTGCAACATCTTTAGGAATTTTATTGATGAGTAACTGGCAAATTGGGTTAATTTGTTTGGTATTTGCTATTGTATTAATGGCATTAACAAAAATGGTATCTTTAGGATCTTGTGGAGCAGCAGTCTTATTTCCAGTATTAACCTTATTTATCAATCAAAATTATACCATATTAACAGAAGGGAAAAAAGGAAGTAACTATTTAATATATAGCATCATTTTAGCTGTAATTGTTTTATATAATCATAGGAGTAATATTAAAAGACTACTAAATGGAACAGAGAATAAAATTAGTTTTAAAAAGTAAAATATAAAGGTAGCAACATTAAAATACCTACATAACTTTTAATACGAAAAATAAACCATCAAAATTAAAAAGAGAGGAAGGAAAAATATGAGTAAAATAGCAATTATTGGAAGTGGAAGTTGGGGAGTAGCTTTGGCAACCCATTTAGCAAGAGGTGGAAATGAAGTTAAAATATGGTCATTTAGTGAAGAAGAAAAGAAAATGATTAATGAAGAAAGGAAATGTCAGTTTTTACCAAACCTAACAATCCATGAAAATATAAGCTGTTACAATGAATTCGAAACAGTTATCCAAGATGCCGAATTTATTTTACATGTAACACCATCTAAATTTACAAGAGACACCTTCAAACAATATAAACAATATGTTGGTAATAAGCCAATTATCATATGTTCAAAAGGCTTTGAAAAAGAAAGTTTAAAAACATTAGACGAAGTTATATTAGAAGAATTACCAACAGCAAAAGTAGGAGTATTATCAGGTCCTAGTCATGCAGAAGAAGTATCGATAGCCATTCCAACCGTTTTAGTAGTAGCATCTAAACATGACGATGTCTTAGAAATGGTACAAAATACATTTATGTGTAACGAAATGAGAATTTATACCTCAAAAGACGTAAAAGGAGTAGAATTAGGAGGAGCACTAAAAAACATTATCGCTTTTTGTGCAGGAGTAGCAACAGCAATCAACCTTGGAGACAATACATTTGCGGCTTTAATTACAAGAGGACTAAGTGAATTAACAAGATTAGGAATTCAATTAGGTGGAGACAAAGAAACCTTCTATGGTTTAAGCGGATTAGGAGACTTGATTGTAACATGTTTGAGTGAACACAGTAGAAATAGAAAAGCAGGAAAACTAATCGGACAAGGAAAAACATTAGAAGAAACCAAAAAAGAAGTAGGTATGGTAATTGAAAGTATTGACAATATTGAAGTTGCATATGAATTAAGCAACATACATAAAGTTGAAATGCCAATAGTTGAAACCGTTTATAAAGTAATTTACGAAAAATTAGATCCACAAGAGGCAGTTACAAAATTAATGACAAGGGACAAGAAAAGTGAATAATTACCACAAAAAAATCAAATAATAAAAAGGGACAATTGGGGACGGTTCTTAATTGCTACTTTTGCTGACTTTGATTGATTATAAAAAGTTTTTTTCAGAAGTAACGTTAAGAAAATCGAATAGTTTGTAATGACCTAACAGGCTGTTGTAACTTATCGGTTCCAACGAACAAACTCTAATTGTTCCTTTGTAAAAGAAGAAAAGGAGAGATGAAAATGGAATTTTTCGATAAATTAGGGAAAAAAGCCTCAGAAGCATATAAAGTAACAGCAGACAAAACAGGAAAAATTGCAAAAGAAACCAAACTAAAATTCAAAATTGGAGAATTAAAAACACAAATTAATAGCATATACGAAGAAATTGGAAAAAAAGTATATGAAAAACATGTAAGAGAAGAAATTTGTATAAAAAAAGATTTAGAAGAACAATGTACGAAAATAGATGTTTTAAGTGATGAAATAGACAGTTTGTTAAAGGAATGTTTAGAATTAAAAGATAAAAAGCAATGTCAGAAATGTTATAAAGAAATCGAAAAAGATGACAAGTTCTGTCCAAATTGTGGAGAAAAACAAACAGAAGAGCTGGCAAAAGAAGTAGAAGTGTTAGAAAAATTAGAACATACACAAGTAAGTAACGAAAAGCAAAACGAAAAACAGGTTGTAGAAGAGGAATTGCAACAAAGTGTACAAAGAAAAGAAAACCAAGAAGATGATGAACAAAAATCTAATTTAGAAAAAACAGTAGAAGTAGAAGCAAATGTAAAATTAGAAGAACAAACTGGAGAAGAACTAGAAGAACAAATGAAAGAAGAAATTGAAGAAGATGATGAAGAATAAAGATAACCAAGAAGGGAGTTTGTGCTGACTTTTTTAGTCAGCTAAATAATACCATGAAAATAGTCGTACAAAGAGTAAAAAATGCACAAGTCGAAGTAGATGACAAAATAGTAGGAAAAATTGGAAAAGGTTTTTTAGTATTATTAGGGGTAACTCATAATGATACCAAAGAACAAGCCGATTATTTAGTAAAAAAACTATGTAAATTGAGAGTATTTACCGATGAAAACGATAAAATGAATTTAGGATTAAAAGATATGAATGGAGAGCTACTAATCGTTTCCCAGTTTACACTATATGCTGATTGTTCACAAGGTAATCGACCATCTTTCATAGAAGCAGCAAAGCCTATACAAGCAAATGAATTGTATGAATATTTTTGCTTAGAATGTGAGAAAAATGATATCCATGTTGAAAGGGGGATATTTGGAGCAGATATGAAAGTAAGTCTTGTAAATGATGGTCCAGTTACTATCATTATGGAGAAGTAATGTTTTTAGGACGGAAGTCAAAAAATTATGCTTGAGTAGCAGTTTAAACATAATTTTTTTGGATTTCCGTCTTAAAACATCAATAAGGAAAACGTTCATATAAATACTTAATAATATCATCTGCATTTTCATCAGTAATATGAACAAAAACGTTTTTATCTAAGCTAATCCACATATTAATATCATAAGTTTCAGAATTATCAATAAAAGTACCAACAATTTCTGCCAATTCTACAGGATTAGCATATTTTTTTTCCCAACTTAAATCATTTTCTATATCAAAATGTGTGTTATAGAAATGACTTAAAAATTTATTTAATTCACCTTTTTTTTGACTATATAAATTTACTGTAACTAACATAAAATCTCCTAAAAAATTTTCTTAAAATAGAACAAAATGATTATGAACTTTTATTAAAAAGTAATATTAAATGTTAAAATTTAAATTTAACACCATTAATTTTAGTATAAAAAAATACAATAAAATTTATACATAGAATAAAGTAAAACAAAAATGCAAATACTAGAAAAAATAGAAATTTAGAGGAGGTTCAATTTGAAAAATATAAAAAGAATTGCTTATGTTATAGTCATTGTAATTTTGTTCATACTATCACTTACCATTTATACAAACGCTAACAAAAATGATGAGAAAGACCAAAAACAAAAAACATTTTCACAGATTAAGTATATGGAGGGGAAAATTGCCAATTTATTTAATAGTATGAACAATATAGAATCTAGAAATTATAGTGTTGTAACAAGTGAAATGTCAAAAGCAACTACGCAAAAATCAAATAGTGAAGATAGTTCATCAAGCGAAAAGTCAAAACAAGGAGGACAATCATCTTCTAGTGGAGAAGAAGGAGGAGGTAGTAGTTCTTCTCAAGGGCAAACAAATACTGGAGATACAAGCGAAAATGCAAGTGAGGAAGAAAAGCAAAATAATAAAAAATTTGAATTAAAAGCTACCAATGTTTTAACTAAAACAGAAGATATAAATTGGGATATAGTAAAAAGTGAAGTAGAAAACTTATATACATCTTTACCAAGTATTACAATGGATTTATATCAATTTAATATTAATCAAGAAGATATTTTAGGATTTAATACTGAATATGATAAATTAACAAGAGTAGTAAAAGATGAAAAAAAAGAAGAAACTTTGGCGGAATTAACAAAAGTGTATGAATATTTTCCAAAGTTCTTAAGAGGTTCAGGTCAAGAATTATTGTATACAACTTTAATTGAAACAAAATGGAATGTATTTAAAGCTTATTCTAAATTAGATTCAGAAAATTGGCAAGAAATAACAAATGATATAAAAAGTGCAATTGATACCTATTCAAAATTATTGACCAATACAGAAATTGATTCAAAAAAGCAATATACTATAAGTAAAGGTTATATTATGTTAAATGAATTGCAAAATGCAGTAGGATTAAATGACACCACTGTGTTTTTGATAAAATACAAAAATTTATTAGAAGAAATGAATAACCTATAAGAAATGTAAAAACTGTATACCATAAAATAAGTCTAAAGGTATGATGAAATACTTTTTAGTCTTATTTTTTTGATAAAATCATACAAATATTATGTAAAAAATAAAGCAAAAAATTTGATTTTATGCCTATATATGATATAATAAAAACAAATTAAAATACAAGCAAAAGTATAAAAGAAATACCATACTAAAACTAGTAAAGGAGAAAAATCATGAAAAATTTAACCAAAAAGCAAAAAGTAATCTTAATTGCAATAGTTGTAATAATTTTTTGTATAGGATTGCTAGTAGGAACTTTTTTAGGAATATTCATTGAAGAAAATACAAAACAGGCTAAAACAACATCCAATACCCAAATAGTAGAAGACAAAGAAGAAAATAATGTTCTTGAAAATAGTATAAAAGACGATTCTAATAATCAAAATGAAATTAGTAGCCAAGAACTACCCAAAGTCAAAAAACAATTAAGTGAAAAAGAAATGGAAGAATTAAAAATAAAGATAGAGAAAGATGAAGCAGATTATGGAAATAATTATCTAAAATTTAGAGATTCTGGGTATGCAAGCATCTACCAAAAAACACCTGATAAAATATACTATAAATCAGGAAAAGAAAATGGATTTTACAAATACGAAACAAACGATGAAAATTTTGAACATCTATTAGAAGTAATAGAAGATAGAATGAGTTATACAGTAATGGAAGATTATAATTTATATGCCTTTACACCAGATTCCATCCAAACAATGTTAACTTCAAAAGATAACTATATTATCTTCGATTATGATAATGGAGCGTTAAATAAGCAAGATGCAAATTTTCAAAAAGATATCATATTTAGATTTTCAGAAAATACAAGACTATATCGATTAGTTACTTATTTATCTCAAAACAAAGAATTAATTTCAAAAGAAGAAATAGGAAAAAAAGAATTTGCTACAGACACAAGTTTAAGTGGATATAAATATATGATGTATGACGACTATAATTCTCCTTAAGAAGAAGTCTAGTAGACTTTTTAAAGTTTATATGTTATAATCAAAAACAGAGTAAATTGAATAGTCGCTGGTAAATTTCCGAAAGGAATTACGAGAGGAAAGTCCGGGCTTCATAGAGCAAAGATGCTAGATAACGTCTAGTGAGGGTAACCTTAAGGAAAGTGCAACAGAAAATAACCGCCTATACCATTTATAGGTAAGGGTGAAAAGGTAAGGTAAGAGCTTACCGCCACTATGGTGACATAGTGGGTCAGTGTAAACCCCATCTGAAGCAACACCTAAGTAGAAGATTAAGCCTGCTCGGCGCCTTCTGACCTGCGTGGCTTGAGATATATAGCAATATATATCCTAGATAAATGGCTATTTTAAAAGACAGAACCCGGCTTACAGATTTACTCTGTTTATTTTTGACAATTTTTAGAAATAAGTATATAATTACCTAAGAGTAGACCTGTCCCAAAAAACACATCTAGGGGGAATTGGTGCCTGTCCCCAAACACACATCCCCAAACACACAAAAGAAGGAGAAAAGATAATGGAAGAAAAAACAAAAGCAAGAAAACAAAATATGAAAATGTATTCTTTATATAGAGCAATATCATGTGATTTAGTATTTTTTTATGCAATAGAATTTTTATTTTTGACACAAGTAAAAAATATAAGTGCTTCAGATATTGTTTTAAAAGGAGCTTTTTATTCTATTTTTATGATTATTTTTCAAATTCCAGCTAGTATGATGGTTGATAAATTAGGAACTAGAAAATGTACAATTTTGGGAAATGTATTAAATGTTATCTATATAGTATTAATTATGGGTGCAGAAAATTTGGGAGTATTGATTTTTGCAGAGTTTATAAGTGCAATGTGTTTTTCTATAAAAGATATATCAGATAGAGCTTTAATTCAATATTCCATTCCAAAAACGAAAAAACAAGGAGAAATATTTTCAAAATTAGAAGGAAAAGGTATTAAAAATTATTATTTATTAAATGCGATTACTTATGTTTGTTCAGGGATTTTATATGTTATTAATCCTTATATTCCTGTTATAGGAAGTGTATGTTTTGCCATACTTGCAACTGTCATGTCATTAGGTTTCCAAGAGATAGAAGAAAAAATTGAAAAACTAGAAATTAAAAAATATGGGACAGATTTATGGGAAGGAATAAAATTTATTTCAAAATCACAACGATTAAGAAGTTTATTTTTGTATGCTGGAATTAGTTGGGGAATTTTTTGTTTAATGGGAACTTATCGTTCCAGTTTGTTAGTAGATATTGGAACACCTGAGCAAATCATTACAATTATTGTAGCAATTGTCAGTATTGCAGCATCAATAGGTTCTAAGAGGCAATTACAATTTCATGAATATTTTAGAAATAAAGCTTTGTCAGCTGTCTTAATGATAACGACGATATCTATTTTAGTGGCAGGATTAGTGGGAATGATTAATATTTCCTATAGTGTAAGTTTAGTATTGATAACAATTTGTTTTGTTATGATAGATTTTTCAAAAGGAGTTGGAGAAGTTTTAGCAAGTAGATATTTAGGGAATTTTGCTAATAAGAAAATTTTAACACAAATTTATGCAGCAAATGCCATAAGTAGAAATTTGTTTCGAGCAATTATTAGTTTTTTAGGTTCTTATTTATTAGGAATAACGAATACAGCTAATAGTATGATAATAATGGGAATTATTTTATTGATTACTACTTTAGGCTTAATTGCTTATATGAAAACAAGATTAGGTTTAAAACCACAAGAATATAGTAAAAATGAGATTTGGGGCAATTAAGATATCTTTTGCTCCTTTTTATTTACTAAATTTTTCAAATTTTGTTGTTAAAATAAGGATTTTATGGTATAAGATAGAATAGAGTTTTTATAATAAATGGGGGCAAAACTATGAGTGATAAAATTACAGATTATATATCAGGGGTAGAATTACATGCAACACCAGAAGAAGTTGAGGCAACACAGGTATTTTCTAAAATATTAGTTGAAGATTACAAGTATCCAAAAGAATATATTCAAACAAGACCACAATATCATGTTAAAGCAAGACCATCAGATAGAAAAAAAGAATATCCTGTTGATATAGCAGTTTTTAATTCTACAAATAAAAATGAAGATACAATTTATTTAATAGTTGAATGTAAAAAGAAGAACAGAAAAGATGGTAGAAATCAATTAGAAGATTATATGAGGTTTTCTAAAGCTAGATTAGGAGTATGGTTTAATGGTGATGAAAAATTAACCATTCAAAAGATAGAAAAAGATGGACGAGTTGAATTTGAAGAAATATCAGATATTCCATCATTTGGACAAAGAGTGGAAGATGTTGGAAAGTATTTGAGAAAAGATTTAGAAGCACCAACAAACTTAAAAACAATTTTTAAAGTAATGAGAAATTATTTAGCTCCTAATGCAGTTGGAGTTACAAGAGATGAAAGTTTGGCTCAGCAATTGATTAATTTGATATTTTGCAAAATATATGATGAAAAATATACAAAACCTGCCGATATGGTGAATTTTAGAAGTGGAGTAGGTGAATCTGTAGATGAAGTTAAAAATCGTATATTAAAAATATTTGAAGGAGTAAAAGAAAGATATCCAGATGTAATAGAAAGTGATGATAATATTGTTCTAGACTCGAATTCTATTTCTTATGTTGTTGGACAATTGCAAAGATATTGTTTGTTAGAGGCGTCTAGAGATGCAGTTGGAGATGCTTTTGAAGTTTTTATTGGTCATGCCTTAAAGGGAGCTCAGGGACAATTTTTTACTCCCAAAAATGTTGTAAAAATGATTGTAAACATGATGGATATACAACCTAATGAAAAAATAATAGATCCATTTTGCGGTTCAGGTGGTTTTTTAGTGGAAGCATTAAAAAATGTTTGGAATAAATCTGAAAAGAATAATAATGAACTTGGATGGCCTGAAAGAGAAATAGAGATAGAAAAACAAAAAATTGCTATAGAAAATTTTAGGGGAATCGATAAAGATGATTTTTTAAGTAAAGTTTGTAAAGCTCAAATGGCTATACTAGGAGATGGAAGAGGAGGAGTATTTTGCGAAAATTCTTTAGATATTCCAAGTAGATGGCAATCTAAGACACAAGATAAAATTGCATTAAATAAATTTGATGTTGTAATAACGAATCCTCCATATGGATCAAAGATAAAAATTGATGATAAGGATATACTTAAACAATTTGATGTAGGTTTAAAGTGGAAGAAGGACAAAAAAACTGGACATTGGATGAAAGACAAAATGAAGGAAAATGATACTCCACAAAATTTAGCAATAGAAAGATGTATGCAGTTTTTAAAACCTGGAGGTAGGATGGCTTTGGTATTACCAGATGGAATTTATGGAAATGATAGTCTAGGATATATTAGAAGGTATTTATTAGATAATGGTAGAGTTTTAGCTGTTATTGATTTACCGAAGGAAACATTTATGCCACATACTTCAACTAAAACTACAGTAATATTGATGCACAAGTATAAAGATGAGTTAGATAAAAAGAAAAATTATCCTGTATTTATGGCAGTATGTGAAACATGTGGACATGATAGAAGAGGAAATTTACTAGAAAATGAAGAAGATGATATTTTGGCAGTATCTGAAAAATTTAAAGAATGGAGGATTAAGAATGGCGTTGAATTATAAATCTATAGATTATTCAAAAAATGATTTTTTAATGAGACTTGATTCTAAATTTTATAATTTACAGGAATATTTAAACCATTCTTCTAATTTTTCGGAAATTGATTTTATTCCATTTGGAGAGTTTATAGATAATATTACAGATGGTGAACATGCTGGTCAAACATTTGTTAAAGAAGGAGTTCTATTTTTAAAAAACTCAAGTATTAAGGATTTTGATATAAGCTTATATGATGGATTTTATATTTCAGAAATTAAACATAAAAAATTACAAAGGTCAGCATTAAGAGGCGAAGATGTTCTTTTTACTACTATTGGACATTTGGGATCAGCAGCAATTGTACCTGAAAACTTTGGTGAAGCAAATATGAATCAAAATTTTGTGAAAATATCTATAAATAAAACCAAAGTAAGTCCATATTATATAGTCGCATATTTGAATAGTAAGTTAGCAAGAAAACAAATAAGTTGTTTATTAACAGGTAATATACAATCAATATTAACTTATCCCAAAATCAAAAATATAAAAATAGGTATTCCAAAAGATGATAGTATACAAAAAGAGATTACAGAGAAATATAAAGATGCTATAAGATTATCTCAAGAAGCACGAAGAATAATAAAAGAGACTATAAACTATTTAGATAAAGAGCTACAATTAATAGACAATGATGAAAATAGTGATAAAGTCTTTTCAATAAAACATGATTTATTGAATAATGAGTGTGGATTATGGACACCAAAGTATTTTTGGCCCAAATATGTTGAAACTGAAAGTAATTTAATGAATAGAGTTCAATGTATTCCATTAGGTGAAATAGCGACTTTAAAAAAAGGTGATGAACCAGGTAGCGATTTTTACATAGATTATTTAGATAAAATAGATACAGATGTACCTTTTATTAGAACGTCAGATATATATAATTATCAAATAGATTCCTCACCAGATAATTTTATTGATATTCATACATTTGAAGAGATGAATCAAGACATAAAAGAAGGGGATATATTATTTACCAAAGACGGAAAAATTGGTGAGATAGCTTTCGTTACAAATTCGGATAAAGCAATATATTCTTCTGGGATTGATAGAATTAGAATCAATAAGATTGGAAAATCATTCGGTATAACTCCAGAATATTTATTTAATATTGTAGCTTGTAATAAAGTAGGAAAATATACTGCTGATAGATATACTGTGACAGCTGCAACAATTCCACATTTAAAAGAAGATTTTATACAAAAAATGAAGATTCCAATATTGGATGAAAATAAGATAAAAATAATTACAAAAAAAACCAAAGCAGCTTTTGAAATGATTGATAAAAAGAAAAATATTATTTTAGAATGCCAAGATATAGTAAATAATATTTGTAAAGAAGATTAATAAAAAGTATTATTTATATAGTGAAAGAGAGAGTAAACTTTATCTAAAAAAGAAGATATTTTTATTAAATTACATAAAAATGTTGCTTAAATTTAAGAACTAGAAGGTAACCTCAAAAACGAAGAAAGCACTTGCCAAAAAAAGGAGGAAAAAAAGAAGAATTCTAGTGTTTCTTTTGAAATTTTTCGAAAAAGAAGGCGGAAGTATAGACTTTTTCTTTTTTTTTCGGTATAATAGGATAGGAAAAAAATATGAATAAAAAAGGGAGTAACAAAAGAGAGTAAGTAAGGAAATGTAGAATTTTGGAGGTTGCATCAACATGTATGAAAGAAGTGCGATTGTTTTAGAGAGATATATGGAAAAAATCTTAAAATTGAACAAACAATACAATCTAAAGAAAAACAATGAAAATTACAGTGAACTAATCAGTGAAATCGAAAACTATCAAAATGTAACAGAAAAAGAACTAGAAGTCATACAAGAATTTGACGATACAGCAAAAGAGATAGAAAATTTGCAACAAGATCAAGAAAAATTATACAAAGCCAATAAAAATTTAGAAGATGAAAGAGCACAATTATTTACTGAATTAGGAGAAGAAGCAGAAGTATTAGATGTTAAATTAAAAAAAATAGAAGATTTAATTGGAAAAAACAATCAAAAATTAAAAGAAATAAGAACAGAATTTGTAAAAAATTTAACAGATTTTTCAAAAAAGCAAAAAAACAGAAATAAATGTGAAAAAGCAAGAAGAATTGGAGAAGCAAACCATATTGCATATGTTGAAAAAATGAATATAGAATTCAATGAATTAGATGTAAAAGATATTGTTAGTTTAAAAGACTTCATGAATTTTGAAAAAGACCAAATTAGGCAAGAAATTTTGCAAGTTATGATTAAAAATGGAAAAAATGAAAGAGTACCCTTTAACCAAGAGGTATTAAAAAGAGCCATAAAAGTTAGAATGGATATTGCAGAAAAAGAAGCAGAATGCTATATAGCGGTTTACGAAAAAATGAAAAAACTATTAGCCGAACCAGACAGTGAAACCATTCGACTAAACAAATACAAAAAAACACTAAGAGATACTAGTGTCAAATTAGCTTTCCTAAATGCACAAAGAGAATACATAGTAGGATTTTTAGATTATGAAAGAATGACAGCCATTAGTGGAGAAAAAGTTCACAAAAAAATGATGATAGATGCTTGCAATAATTTTGAATTAGATATTATGCAAATAGATAAACTATATGAATTGATTATGAGAGAAACCAACAATCGTTCTACCAAAAAAGGATACAATCAACTATATAACAAAACATATTTAAAAAACATTGAAGACAAAGAAAAGAATTTTGAACAAGAAGTTAACAATGTTAATATCAGTATGGGAACAGTAATAAACTCAAACTATTGGAGAATTGAAGGTATTAAAAATATTTACAATGTATTCCAAGAAGAAGTATCTCAAAAATTTGATAGAGACTTGTCTGAATATAGAATAGATGAACCCCAAAAAGTAGATGAAATAGAAGAAATAATGGCAATTGGTAAACCGAAAAAAAATAATATTACCAAAAAAGAAAAAGAAGAACATTATAAACAATTCCAATATGACGAATATGGAAAATATGATGAATATGACTATGAAGAAGATGAGCAAATAGATACATACAAAGAAGATAGTTATGAAGAAAAAACGCAAGCAGATTTAGAAGAATATCAATATAAAATAGATGACTATCAATTTGATGAACCAGAAGACTACGAAGAAGAAAAGGATGATAATCGATACCCAAAAAATTATATCAAACAATATTTAAAAGATGAGGAAGAAGACGAAGAAGATACCCAAGAAGAATATCATCAAGAATACCTAGAAAATAATCAACATGAATATAATGAAGAAGAGGATGACGAAGAAGATTACAAACCTGACTACAAAAGTAATTACAATGAAAAATATGATGACGAATATGATGAAGAAGAATATGAAGAAGAGGAAGAAGATTATCAAGAAGAAATTTATGAAGAAGATGATTTAGAAGAAACACGTTATCCAAATTATCAATCAAAAGTAGCCTCAGCTTTCAAACCAAGAGCCTATTTAGAAGAAGAGGAAGAAGAAACAAACGAATATGAAGACAATTACCAAGAAGAAAACTATGAGGAAGAAAATTATGAAGATAACGAGGAAGATGAGAAAATAGAATATAACAACTATGCAAACAATTATGCACCAAAAGGTCAAGAGCCAAGCAATTATCCAAACAATTACGAAGAAAATTATGAAGAAGATTATGAAGAAGAAAACGATAACAATTATGAAAAAGGAAACTATGAAGAAGATTACGAAGAAGACTATGATAATCAATATTATGATGATGACTATGAAGATGTTTATCAAGCTTATAGCAACAAAAATAGAAAATCTTATTTAGAAGAAGATGATGATGATGAATATGAAAATATTTATGAATATAATTATGATGACGATGAAGAAGAATACAGAAAACAAAAATTAAAAAACAAAACAGTCATATCTTTTGATGATGAAGAAAGCATTGACATGATAATTGCCAACAGTAGAAAAAAATCAAGCAATAGAAAAAACAATGCAAAAGGATTATTCAACAAATTATTTAAAAAATAAAATAGTAATAAACAAAGAAGGAGTATGTGAAAAATCTAAAAGTTCAGAAAATTTCAACCTACTCCTTTTGTTCTTATATAGGAAAAATACAACATGGATTTGTATAGGGAAAGCCCAAATTTACAATAACATTAAAATACTATAAAATAAAGGAGGAAAAGAATGTTAAAACTAGAAAAAATAACAAAAGATTATTTGTCAGGAGATACAGCTGTCAAAGCTTTAAAAGGAATTGACATTGAATTTAGGAAAAACGAATTTGTATCCATTTTAGGGCAAAGTGGATGTGGAAAAACCACTTTACTAAATATTATAGGTGGATTAGATCGATACACTTCAGGAGATTTAATTATAAATGGAAAATCTACCAAAGAATTTAAAGATAAAGAGTGGGATGCTTACCGAAATTATTCAATTGGATTTGTATTTCAAAGTTACAATTTAATCCCACATCAAACCATTTTATCCAATGTAGAATTAGCTTTGACTATTTCAGGCGTATCCAAAAAAGAAAGAAAAGAAAGAGCTATAAAAGCATTAGAAGAAGTAGGATTAGGCGAACAAATTCACAAAAAGCCAAATCAATTATCAGGTGGTCAAATGCAAAGAGTAGCCATTGCAAGAGCATTAGTTAATAATCCAGATATTATTTTAGCAGATGAGCCAACAGGAGCATTAGATACCAAAACAAGTGTACAAATTATGGAAATTCTAAAAGAAATAGCCAAAGAAAAATTAATTATCATGGTTACACACAATCCAGAATTAGCAGAAAAATACTCTACTAGAATTGTAAAAATATTAGATGGTGTGATTACAAATGATTCCAAACCATTTACCAAAGAAGATAAAGAAAAAGAAGAAATAAAAGCTAAAACAGGAAGAACTTCTATGAAATTTTTTACAGCCTTACGATTAAGCTTAAATAATTTAATGACCAAAAAAGGAAGAACTCTGTTAACCTCTTTTGCTGGCAGTATAGGAATTATAGGAATTGCACTAATATTGGCCATTTCAACAGGTGTGCAAAACTATATTAGCAAAGTAGAAGAAGACACACTTTCATCTTATCCCATTACAATAGAAGAATCTACCATAGATATGTCTAGTATGATGCAATCTATGTTAGGAACTTCAGAAGGAAACAAAGAACAACAAGAAGACGGAAAAGTCCATTCAGCAGATATTATGAATGAGATGGTAACCACACTATCCAATAAAAAAGAAAGTAATAATTTAGCAGAACTAAAAAAATACTTAAGTGAAGGAAACAATGACATAACCAACAATAGCAATAGTATAGAATATGGATATGGCTTAAAAATTAATTTATATAAAGAAGATACCAACAAAGGAATTGTAAAAGTCAATCCAAGTACAGTTATGAATGCTTTTGGTATGGGAGAAATGATAGAAGCACAAAACAATTCTTCTGTAGCCTCTATGTTTGGTAGTACTATGATGACAAATACAGATGTATGGATAGAGATGTTAGATAATCAAAAATTACTAGAATCTCAATTTGACTTAGTAAAAGGAAGTTGGCCAAAAGAATATAATGAGGTTGTTTTAATCTTAAAAGAAGACGGTAGAATTGATGATTATACTTTATATTCACTTGGTTTAAAAGATCAAGAAGAATTAAAAGAAAAATGGAAAGCAGTAGAAAATGGCGAAAAGATTGAAGAACAAATAGAAGGAACATCTTATACTTATGAAGAATTACTAAATTTATCTTTTAAATTGTTACTAAATTCTGATTATTATGAAAAAGAAAATGGCATATGGATGAATCAAGAAGATGATGAAGAATATATGAAAGAAAAAATCAAACAAGCGCAAAGTATTAAAATAGTTGGTATTATTAAACAAAACGAAGAAAGTGTAGCATCTTCAGTAACTAGTGGAATTGGTTATACAAAAGCTTTAAAAGAATATGTGATTGCAAAATCGAATGAAGCCCAAATTGTAAAAGAACAAAAAGAAAATAAAGAAACCAATGTATTTTCTGGCTTAAAATTTCCAACAGAAGAAGAAAGAAAAAGTAATTCAATGGCTTCTTTAACAACTGAGCAAAAAATGGCAATGAGTCAATTAAGTAGTGAACAAATTGCTAAAATGATGGAAACTTATACAGCCAATAAAGATGCCAGTTATGAAAAGAATTTAGAAAAATTAGCAGCAATTGATGTAGAAAAACCAACTTCTATTAATATTTATCCAAAAAACTTTGAAGCAAAAGACAAAATAGCAGATGCCATTGAAGCATATAATCAAAAACAAAAAGAAGAAGGAAAAGAAGAAAATGTAATCAATTATACCGATATGATAGGCGTTATGATGAAATCAGTTAGTCAAATTATTGATACCATTAGTTATGTATTAATTGCCTTTGTGGCTATTTCATTAATTGTATCTTCTATTATGATAGGAATTATAACCTATATATCAGTATTAGAGAGAACAAAAGAAATTGGAATATTACGAGCAATTGGAGCTTCTAAAAAAGATATATCAAGAGTATTTAATGCAGAAACCTTTATTGTTGGTTTCATATCTGGAATATTGGGAATAGGAATTACAATATTGCTTACGATACCAATCAATAGCTTGATTTATGCTTTAGCAGGTGTAACCGTAAATGCTATGGTACCTCCAGTTGCAGGAGTGGTGTTAGTAGCAATTAGTATGATATTAACCATAATAGCAGGTTTAATACCAGCAAAAATGGCAAGTAAAAAAGATCCAGTTGAAGCATTACGAATGGAATAAAAAATAAAAGGAAATACAATGATGGAATATTTTTATAAAATTGTAACAAAATGACAAAAAGTTAGAATATAACTTATTGACATAATTTTATCTTGATTAGTAAAATAAATAATAATAATAGATAAAAGGAGTTAATAAGTATGAAAAAAAGAACAAAAGAAAATTCAAAAAAATTTTCTAACAAAGGTATTACACTAATAGCATTAGTCATAACAATTATTGTATTATTAATTTTAGCAGGAGTAAGTATAGCCAGTCTAACAGGAGAAAATGGACTGTTAAACAAATCTGAGCAAGCCAAAGAAAAATATGAATATCGCACAGCATATGAAATTTTAAACTTAAAAATAAGTGAGGCAAATATCGAAAAACAAAGAAAATGTACATTAGAAGAATTAGAGCAATTTTTAAGTAGAGAAGATGAAATTGATGTAATTGTCATGCAATATAACAAAACAGCTAAAAAAAGTAATCAATTAGGAGAATATCCTACAGGAAAATTAATTAATATAGTAGTAAATGTAGTGCAATATCCTAACTATTATTTTTTAATAGGTGAGAGTGGAACAATTGAAAAGATATCCAATAATGGAGGAAATACTTTTATAGATAGCGAAGAATTTGATCCAACCTTACCACCCAAACAAGTGAATAATGATTGGAATCAATTACTAGATTTAGGAGGAATAGATTCGTCTTATAATAGTTATGAAGAAGCTTTAAAAGATAAAGAAGTAATAGATGCCATTATAAAAAATGAACAAGCAATAGATTATTTAGTAGATGCAACAGATGATTTAATTAACACATCTATAAACAATGTAGAATTTTTAAAAGAATTAGCACAAAATGAAGAAAGTGCAAAAAAAATACTAGCTAGTGACAATTGGAATCAAATATTAGAAAATAACGAAAATGCTAATATATTTTATGAAAATATTAATATAGAAAATTCAGAAGAATTGACCCAAGTAGAAGAAGAAAACCCATATTTTACTTTTGTTGCAAAGGCAAATCATAAATATTTTATACAATGTTATGGAGCACAAGGAGGAACATTTAATTTTTACGGAATGTATAATCAAGGAGGATATGGTGGTTATTCTTATGGAATATTAAATCCAACACAAGATCTTACTTTATATATTTATAAAGGAGGAGCAGGTGCAGGAACGATAGCAAATTCTAGCTATTTAGGAGGTTATAATGGTGGAGGTTCAATAGGAACTTGGCATGATGGAAATGAGCTACAAGCAACAGGAGGAGGAGCCACACATATTGCCATACAAAAAGGATTATTACAAGAATTAGAATTCAACCAATCATCTATTTTAATGGTTGCTGGTGGTGGACGGAGGTTCTGGAGCTAATCATCAAATTTATGGTAGTGCGAATGGATATGGTGGAAATGGCGGAGGAATAAATGGAGAAGATGGAAAAGGTTTTTCAAATTCAATTTCACAAGGAGGAAAACAAGATGGTCCTGGAATGCAAGATGATAAAGAAGATGCTTGTTATAATGGGAAATTTGGAAAAGGTGGAGATGGTTCAGCTAATTTGCAACAAGCAGCTTTAGCTTGTGGTGGAGGTGGCGGATACTATGGAGGAACAGCTCGCTATCTTGCTGGAGGAGGAGGCTCTGGGCATATTAACTTTCATTTCTTAAAATATGCTAAAACCACAACATCTTCTCATACTGGAAATGGAGAGTGTAAAATAACATTGTTAAGTAACAAATAAATTTTAGTTATAGTTCACTGAAAATAAATTAGATGATTTAAAGACAACAATAACAATATTGTTCGGATTTGAATGTGACCTAAAATAGCTTTAGAAATATTTAAAATACAGCTCAAAAGGGTCCTGTTTCCTAAGTATAGTTCACCTGTATTTTTAATA
>JAAWGB010000035.1 GCA_022795075.1 Clostridia bacterium
GTTTGGCAGCGGCTTATTGTCATTTCCTGCAAATGGGGCGACCGGCAATGGAAAAAGGGTATAGTAGTTGGAAGTGTTTTTCTACTTGTTCTAACGTAACATTTGTCATTAGATTATTGCTTTTATCATTTAATCTAATAAATCTATAAAATTGTCTGTACTTTGGGGTTGTTTCTTGTATAATTTCTTCTTCCAATTGTTCGTTTGGAATTTCATACCAATTTTCAAAACGATGTCTTTTATATACTTTTTTAGTAGAAAAATATATAATTCCTTCTTTTAGTTCTTGTTGATTATCAATTCCATAAAAGAAAAATTTCTGATTATCAATCTTATTTTTCTCTTCCATATTTATACATCCTTTTTATTCAATGTTTATTTTTTTATCTATAATATATTGTGGTCGATTTCTCGTTTCATCATAAATTCTTGCAATATATTCTGAAATAATCCATATGGATAATAATTGCACGCCACTAAACAATGTTATGGCGACCATAATAGAAGTCCATCCTGCAGCCAAATTATTTAAGTTAAAAGCATAAGAAATCAAAGAGTAAATTAAAATTCCTATCGATAAAACAATTGTCAAAATTCCTAATCCTCCTACCAATTTTAACGGTTTGGTAGAAAAACTAATAATTCCGTCTGATGCTAATTTCCACATCTTTCTAAAAGGATATTTGGTTTTTCCAGCTTGTCTTTCTTGTCTTTCATATAAATAAGCTTTTTGTTTAAAACCAACCCAACTAAATAATCCTCTTAAAAATTTATTGTGTTCTGGCAGTTCATTGATAACATCAACCACTTTCCTATCTACTAATCTAAAATCTCCTGTATCTTTTGGTATTTCTACATCTGATAAAACATTTTTGCTGTTAATAACTTAAAAGGTGATTCTCCCCTTCTTATTTTTCGTTGTCCATAAATTACTTCATTTCCTTGTTCCCACAATTGTATCATTTCTGGCAATCGTTCTGGTGGGTCTTGCAAATCTGCATCGATAATTACTATTGCTTCTCCTGTTATAAATTTAAGCCCTGCTGTTACGGCTGCTTGATGCCCAAAGTTTCTAGTAAATGATATAATTTTTACTTTTTTATTTTCTTGTGCTATTTTTTGCAATATCTCTAAGGTTTTGTCATTTGAACCATCATTAACCAATATCATTTCATAATCATATTGTTCTAAATCTTCTATTACTTTCTTAATTCTTAAATAAGAAGTCTTTATGACCTCTTGTTCATTGTACACTGGTATAACAATTGATATCTTTTTCATGTTAACACTTCCCTTATTTCGTCTCTTTTTTCTTTCTGAAAATAATTAATTTACTAAATAAATAATTTACAACAACTACCATAACTTGTGTTACAACTTTTGAGAAAATATCATTGATATGGAATACTTTTACCATTAAGGCAAATGTTCCTACATCACATAAAGCTCCTGACACAATTCTTGCTAAAAAGAATGAGATCATTTCTATAAAAAATACTTGTAAGGTTTGCGTTTTACTTTCAAATACAAATAGTTTGTTGGTAATGTATGCAAATAAAACAGAACAAAACCATGATAGACCACTACCAATCACTTCGTCTAGGTTTAACATTTTAGCAAAAATGTAATAGGATACAAAGTTCACAATCATTGCTAATACTCCAAATACTAAGTAATTAATTACTTCTTTATATCCAAAATATAATCCTTTTATTGTCTTCCAATTTATATTTTTTATATCTATTTGGTTTAATTTTAGTTTTTCTATCTCTTGTCTTTCTTTTTTCATTTTAATTTCCTTCTTAATTATCAATTCATTTTAGGTTCTAGAAAAATTAGCTTGACCAAACATTTTTGAGTTTTATCATTTCATTCTTTATACTAAAAAGTTAGTTATGTAGGTTTCTATTGCTATTATATATCAAATAATTCTCCTAATGGTCTTTCTTCATTAATACGTTTAATGGTTTCAGCAAATAATGGTGCAATGGATAAAACTGTTATGTTATCAATTCTTTTTTCTTGTGGTACAGGAACAGTATTGGTTACTACCATTTCTTTGATACCTGAATTTTTAATTCTTTCAATTGCTGGTCCTGATAAAATTCCATGTGTACCACCTGCATAGATATTTTTTGCTCCAAATTCTTGTAGTACTCTTACTGTTTCCATCATAGAACCTGCTGTTGCTATTTCATCATCAAATATAATTGCATTTTTATCTTTTACATCTCCTATGATTGTTCCAGCAATAGCCCTGTCATCATTATCTGCTCTTCTTTTATCAACTAAAGCAATTGGGCAATTAAAGTATTCTGAATATTTGTAAGCTTTTTTGGAACTTCCTGCATCAGTTGCTACAATTACCATATCTTCTAGATTTTTTTCTTTGAAATATTCTTCTAGTAAGTATTCGGCTGTTAGGCGATCACAATTAATATTAAAATAGGCTTGAATAGCTGGATTGTGTAAGTCACATGTAATTACCCTTGTTGCTCCAGCAGCTTCTAATAATTGTGCCATTAGTTTTGCTGTAATTGGAATACGAGGTTGGTCTTTTTTGTCTGATCTAGAGTATGGATAATATGGCAATACCACATTAACATTTTTGGCTGATGCTCTTTTTACGGCATCTATGGTGATTAGTAATTCCATGATTCTTTCGTTTACTGGTGGCTGACAGGTTTGTACAATATACACATCTTTTTGTCTGACCGTTTCTAAAACTTGTACAAAGTTATTGTCATTGGAAAATTTTTGGTGCTTAATTTTCCCCATTTCTAATCCTAAACAATCACATATTTCTTTGGTAAATTCTTCTGCTGTTGGACAAGCAAATATTTTAATATTATTCATAATTTTTTCTCCTTCTATTCTTCTATTTTTTTCTTCTTTTCTTCTATTTTTTTCTTCTTTTCTTCTATTTTTTTCTTCTTTTTTTCATAGATTATATAAGCTATAAATGCTATAAATGATACTCCTGATATGATATAAGATACTTTGCTTAAAGTTGTTCCTTGATAACTTACTTCCACTATTCCTGTTTTATCTTTTGCTACCTCTATGCTAATGAATCCATTTTCTGATTCTTCATATGGTATTTCTTCTCCATTTAGTTCAATATGATATCCTAAATAAAAGATATAAGGTAATTCTAGTTTACTTCCTTCTGAATTTTCTTCTATTTTAAATGTCATATTATTCTTTTGTTTCTCTTCATCTTGTATCACCGCCTTTCCTGATAATACAATTACTCCTTCAGTTCTTTCAACAATATATTCACGTTTAGCTTTTACTGGTAAATAATCAGAATGAAGTACATTTACACCAATACCATCTATTTGAGTTACTTTTTCTAAATATGATTCATCATATTCTGTTTTAAATGTTGCAACATTTGATATATATTGTACACTATACATTACTATAACTAGTGTCATGATTATCACCGTTTGTAATGTAAAATTCTCAAAACATTTACTTATATTGATACCAGCTATGATACTTAGTAAAATTGTTGATATTAATAACATTCTCCATGGAAATTGTATCATAAGCATGATATTGGGCATCTTAGACCATGGAAATAGTGTAGTAGACATCAAGGCAGATACAATTCCTATTATTAATGTAATGATATATAATTTTTTTCTCTTTCCCAACTTATTTATAACAAATGGCGTAAATACTAGTGGTACTAGAATTGGTAGTCCCAAAGAAAAATTCATATCTTTATCAATACCTTCTGACAAAGCACTTGAAAATCCTCTTTGATATTTCCCAAAAATAAGTTGATAGATATATAATGCATGCGAAGATACTGAATCTTTTGTTGACATGGTTCCTTCCTGTGTTGCTACATATTCTGTACTGGTTATATGTTCTATAAAAGGTAAATAGAAAAAGGAAACTAGTAAAATAATAAATATAGCATTAATAATCAGATTTTTCCATATTTGTGTTCGACATTGCTTGCCAAATAATGTTTTAAGGTGACAAATTACATATATTCCACATACTGCAATTGCTAATAACGAACTTATGTTATGAGATAATAATATTCCTACTGCACCAATTGTTAATAAGTAACTGTTTTTACCCTTTTCATAAAATATATTATATAGTCCATTTAATAATATAGGAAAAAACATATATGCCATAATTTCTCCCATTGCTCCGCCTAATATAGATATTAGTTAGAAAATATAGAGAACTTATATAAATAATGGAAGTAATAAATGCTGTATGAATATTTTCAGTCATCTTTTTTATAAAACGAAACATTGCTAAACTAGCTATTATGACAGCTACTACAATTGTAATCTTATAAGTTGCCATATAAGTTGGTACAAATAACTTAAATATTGCACCTATATAAGTGCTAAGTGGTGGATAAAATGTATTCCATGAATAGCCAAATCCTTTACAAAAATTAGAAACAACTGTTATGGGAATTTGCCCTTGACTAAATGCTTCAATTGTCTGATAATTTCTAGCCAAATGTGCATGTCCATCATGTGTATCAATCCACCCTTTTACTGTTAATGGCGCACATATTAATAATGCTAAAAGTATTATACTTATATAATATTTGTATTCTTCTTTTTTATATTTTTGCAATATTTTCATTTTTATGACCCCTATTTTATTTATTTTCATTCATTTCTTTTTCTCCATTATATTCATTTACTAAATATAATGGTCTATTTTTTGTTTCATTGAATATTCTTCCTAAATACTCTCCTACAATTCCAAATAATAATATTTGAATTCCAGAAAAGAATAATATCAGTAAAATAATCGCTTGATAAGCTTGAATTGCTTCTTGTATTATGATACTTTTTGCTATCACATAAACAAAGTATACAAATAATATAATAAATGTTGGGATTGCAATGAAAGTAGATAATCTAAGTGGTGATGTAGTAAATGACGTAATTCCATCAATTGCTAAATCCACTAATTTCATATAATTCCATTTCGTAGAACCTGCTACTCTTGGGTCTCTATCATATAACACTTCTTTTTTCTGATAGCCAATCCAGCTAAACATACTTTTTGTGTTTCTTTGAGATTCTCTTAATTTCTTCAAAGCATTGACACATCTTCTATCTAATAATCTAAAATCTCCTGTATCTCTTTGAATTTCTACTTTCGTTAAATGTTGCAATACTTTGTAGTACATTTTAGAGGTGAATTTTTTTAACCATGTTTCTCCTTTTCTTGACCTTCTTTTAGCATATACATCATCATATCCTTCTTCCCAATATTTAACTAATTCTGGCACTACTTCAGGTGGATCTTGTAAATCTGCATCCATAAATATAACACAATCACCTGTTGCATAGTCTAAACCTGCTATCATAGCTATTTCTTTTCCAAAGTTCCTTGAAAAGTCAACATAGCATATTCTTTTATCTTCTTGTCTTAATTGTTTAATAACTTCTATTGTTTTATCTTTACTTCCATCATTAACAAAAAGAATTTCAAACTCATAGTCTTTCATTTCTTCCATTAATTTTTTCATTCTTTCATATAAGATTGGTAAAGATTCCTCTTCGTTGTAAGCTGGAATTATAATACTTATCTTTTTCATATTTTACTCCCCATTATTTCTTAATTTCTCTGTTTGCTCATATCTTAATAAATTTATTTCATAATTTTCTTTATGCTGTTTTACAATTGTGTGTAAAATGATTCCGCATTGCTCACTAATAACAGCTAATGTTATAATTCCTGTAGCAAGTATCGCAGATGGCATTTTAGTAATATAACCTGTCTGATAAAATTCCACTATAACTGGTATTCCTACTATTAATCCTAAAATAGTTAAAAGTATAAAAATAATCGTAAAAAATTTTAGTGGCTTATGGTCTTTAAACATTTTTATAATTGTTTTTATTACTTTTATTCCATCGGAAACAGTATTGATTTTAGATTCACTACCTTCTGGTCTTTCTCTAAATACAATTGGTATTTCTTTAATTCTGTATTTTTTATCTAAAGCAAATAATGTCATTTCTGTTTCCAATTCAAAATTAGTGCTCATAACAGGCATATTTTTTACAAACATTTTATTAAATACTCGATATCCTGTCATAATATCTTTTAATGTGTTATTAAATAATATATTAATTGATTTTTTGACCAAATTATTTCCAAATTCATGAAAATTCTTTTTAATTTGCTGCTGATAGGTTCCATTTGATAACCTGTCTCCAATTACCATATCTGCTTCATCATTTTTTATTGGTTCTATTAATTGATGGACAAATTCTGCTGGATAGGTATCATCTCCATCTACCATAACATAAATATCTGCATCAATTTCTCGAAACATGGTTCTTACCACATTTCCTTTTCCTTGTCTATTTTCTTTTTTTACTATAGCCCCTGCTTTCTTAGCAATATCACTGGTTGCATCTTTTGAATTATTATCATATACATAAATATCTGCATGAGGTAATTCTCTTTTAAAATCTTTAATTACCTTTTCTATCGTTAATTCTTCATTATAACAAGGGATTAATACAGCTATTTTTTCCATTTTTCTCCTCCCTTTATCTTTATACTTGCAAAATCTATACATTGTATCATGCTACACAAAACTCCTAATACAGCTATTGCCTGTGCTCGATAAGTAAAATAGGAATGTATCATAGAATGTCCTGCAAATGTAAAATACCATATATATGGATATAATGATACAAATAAAAGAGGAATTACTATTTTAATGTCTTTTATTTTCTTTTTATTATTTATCATCATAATAAACCAAATAACTATAATAAAAATAAAACATATATTTAATACCTTATTATTTAGAAATTCTAAATTTTTTTGTATAGCTCCTAATCTTGTTGTTGGATAAGATTCATTTCCATTTGCTCTAAATATTATGTTATTAATGGCAACTGTTATAACATCTTTTTGTAAAACAATAGAAGCTATTACCCATTTTGCAAAGAAAATACTGGCATAAGAAATACACCATAATATCGATAATTTTATAATTTCTAATATCGTTTGTTTTACATCACATTTTTCTTTATTTTTTAATAATACAACAAATAGTAATGGCATTCCTAATGTCAATATAGGAGTTGTTAGTAAATCAAAAAATGATGTGCAACCACCTATGATAAAGAATAAATAAGGATATAATTCTTCCTTTTTAATTTTATATAATATATTTACTAAAATGATTGTAAACAAAGTTATAGCAAATACACTAATATATTGTAAAGAACTTGGTATGATAAAAAAACATACTACTATCATTGAAAAAAACAATGCTATTGCATATTTATTATTTAAATTTTTAGCAATGCTTATAGTAGCTATCATCAATAACAAAAACATTACTATGTAAAACAAAAATCTCATTTCCTCAATGTTAAAAATTAATAGTAACGGTCTAATTATTGTTTGGTTGCCATGCCAATATCTAGCATATTCTTGGTTATTATAAAGATTTTCATCCTCTAAAGTTTGTTCTAAAGATAAAAATTGGTTTCCACCTTCTTCTGAAAATCTAGAATTTTCAAAAGCCCTTACAAGAATATTTTCTTCTTCCTCTTTTCCCTTGTTCATAGCTGTATTTAAAATTAATAAATCTGTATATTCATCTAATATAGCTCCTTTTACTTCTTCTCCAAAAAAGGGATTGCCATTTGATCTTAAAATTATATCTTTTGATTCTTTTATATGTTCTTGAATTGATTGATTAGGAAGTGCATAACTAATCAACATTGCCATACTAAATATCATTAGCATTATGATGAAAACAATGCTATAAGATGCCACCTTTCTTCCCATTTTTTTTATTTGCATTTCTTTCATTTCTATTATTTCTCCTTATTCCACACATCGTTGTTATTCTATATATGAATTGATTATCTTTACTTTTTAATATTGGAAAAAGTATCCTTCCCTATTTCCTTCTATTTTTTCTTTTATTTCGTAGTTTTTTACTCCTCTATCATCTAAGTTATATAAAGCTCCTTGTACGCCAATATGATTTAATTGTATCTCTACAGTTTCCTTGTCATGACAATAATTAATAAATTCATTCACTTTTTTTCCTACATAAGCATCATTATTTCTTGTACTTTTTATAGTAGTTCCTAATACTAAACTAGCATTTATTATCATAAGTATACTAACTAAAACTCCTAAGCCATATGCTACTTTTTTATCTTTATTCCACAATAAATAAGTCAGTACTAAGATTGGTACAGCATAGAAATATGGAATATACCTTGCCCAATAGTTTCCATCTAAAGCCAAAATTAGTATAGCAGTAACTCCTAATATAATTAAATAAGGTACTAATATGTCCCACTTTTTATCTTTTATCAATTTGATTATAATATATATGGTTCCTATCATAGAAATGATAAATATAACACTAAATAAAGGTCCAAATCCACCTACTCTTATATCTGGAATAGAATAATTTTTAATTTCTTCTTTTGACATGGTAAATGGTATTTTTAGGGTTGGTTGTACATTTTCTGATGAATAGATTGGTGACACATTTTCTCCTTTTGAGAAAATAGATATTAAAAATATCTCTAGATGATTTTTATCTTGAAAAGAAGTTGGTTGTTCTTTTACTACCATATTTTCAACATGTCCTTCCCCATATAAAGGATATAATGGGTGACCATGATCTATCATATTTCTTGTATAAGAAGAATAGCCTACTATTCCTATTGATACAATAACAGTTATCACATAAAATATGGTATATTTTTTAAAGGTTTTCAAAAATTCTTCTTTTCCTTGCCTATATGCTTTTATTAGCCAATATACATAGAATACAAAACAAAACATACCAGCAAATGCTAATCCTGTAAATTTAATATTAATACATAAAAGGATACTACTTGCTAAGATTAATAAATTTTCCTTTTCATTGTACTTTTCTTTATCACTTTCTACTATACAAGTATATAAAATTAATAATATGGCTATCATAAGTGCACCATCTACATAGTAATTAAATATTTGTACTACTGTTATGGCATTAAATGCTAACAAAATTGAAACAGCTAAACTTGTGAATAAGGTTCTTTTTTTATCTTTGTATAAATAAGAAAATAAAATTCCAAATGCTACATACATAAGTAAAATGGTATAACTTTTTCCAGTTTCTATATTTCCTGTAAAGGCATAGATAACAGCTGCATATATTTCAGTACCTTTTGCATAATGGTCAATCCATAAAGTATTAATGTTTTTTTCTGATGTATCAAATACATTTCCATTTTCTTTCTTAAAATCTTTACTATCTTCATAATTAGGATTCCAGCCATTTTTCATACTTCCAATCGCTAGTTTATGATAAGTATTTCCATCGGCTGTAAAATCATATATTTTCCCCTCTATAAAAGTGGTTCCTATCAATAAAACCAATCCCAATAGTGCTGCTATTGCATTTGTTTTCCAATTATCTTTTTTATAGAAACACATATATCCTATAATTGACAAAATTGTGATAACTGGTAAATGCCATTTTGTAATGGTTACACCTACAAAAAACAACAATGTTGTTACTAGTAATATAAATACAATTTCTATTAATAAAAATAATGCCGATTTTTTGATTATTTCTATGATAATATCTTTATCTATTTTTTTCATTTTTCTTCTCCTTATAATTGTTCTGCAAATCCTTTTTGTAATTTATTAAAAATTAAATATCCTACGATACATCCAATTAATGAACCACCAATTAATAATAATAATGGCACAAAA
Organism: Clostridia bacterium; assembly: GCA_022795075.1. Lineage (GTDB taxonomy): Bacteria > Bacillota > Clostridia > TANB77 > CAG-508 > CAG-269. Next base: position 9,763 of record JAAWGB010000035.1, read on the forward strand.
TCAATCATAGTATGATGATAAAAAATATCTCGATAAGCATTGATAATATATGTCATTGGATTAATATTTAAAATCCACTTAAATTCTGCTGGTATAACATCTGCTGCATATACAATTGGTGTTGCATAGAAAAACAATTGCAGAGCCACTCCTATTAAATGTTGTAAATCTCTTACATATACGGATATACTCGAAACAATTAAACTAATTGCAATTAGTAATATATACTGTGCCACTAATACTAATGGATAAAATATAATATATTGACTAATTCCTACTCCTCCGAAAAGGACAAATGCAATGATAATGATTGTTGAAATTAAAAAGTTAACTGCTTCACTGCTTACAATTGAAATTGGCAAAATTTCTCTTGGAAAATATACCTTTTTTATGATATTTCCATTCTCTACCATCGTGAAAGCTGATCTTGTTATAGCAGATGAGAAAAATGTCCACGGAATTAATCCACAACATATAAATACAGCATAATTTTCTTGCGGATTTTTTAAAATTAACTGAAATACAATCGCATAAACAGCAATTTGCAATAAAGGATTTAAAAAAGACCATAAAACTCCTAAAAATGAGTTTTTATATTTACCTCTTATTTCTTTTTTTACATTTGTCTTTAATAATTCTCTATATTTATATAAATCTTTAAATACGTTTAGCATTTTTACTCCTTCATTCTATCTTATATCATTTTTTTTATTTTTTCTTTTAGCTTGGTTTTCTTAATCAGCCCCATAATTCCTGTTGCCTTTAAAACTTTTATCAAACCTCTCCACAATGGATTTTGCCATAACTTTCCTTTTAGTCTAGCCATTTTGTATTGTTTTAAACTATCTGTTTTTGAATTATTTCCCCCTTCTTGTGGAAAATAATTTCTGATATCTAATTGATTGTACATAACAATTAATTGTTTATATAAATCTTTATTGACGATACTTTTAGGGTCTATTTGCGTGCCTTTTTTACGAAATTCTTCAAATTCTTTTTCAAAAATTTCTACCATATTATTAACGGTATAACCATTTAGTATCTTTTTTCTACAATTGTCTTTTATTGTTTTATCTTCTAATACTTCTTTTATTGCTTTTACATAACGATTGATTTCTTCTTCTGAATAATCTCTATTATAGATTCCATCTTTTGCTGTTTGAATATTTTGTACGACTCTTCCACAACTCTCATCAACTAATTCTTTTTGTCCGCCAACATCTGCTGTTACTACAGGTGTTTCTATTGCTAATGATTCGTATGTAGTAATCGTTAATCCCTCTACTAAAGAACATATTATACTTACATCTGCTACTTTATAAAATGGTTTTACATTTTTTTGCATACCAAAGAAAATTATATTTTCATATATCCCCTCTTTTTGTGCGGTATCTTTCATTTCTCTTAATACTGGTCCATCTCCAACTACCATTAATACAATATCTTCTTGATTTTCAAGTAGCTTTTTTAACACTTTTATCATAAATATAGGTCTTTTTTCTTCTGATATTCTACATAAAAATAATAAAACTTTTTTTCCTTTAAGCTTGTCCATTTCTTTTTCTAAATCTTTATTATCTGAAATTTTTATTTTATCTTTATCAAATTCTTCTTCATCAACACCAATATACACTGTTTTTACATTATCAATGGTTCTTCCCATATCTTTTTTCATGGATTCTCTTAATACTTTTGTACAAGTATAGGTTCTATCTAAGAATCCATCAATTGCTGTTGAATCTCTTGGATATTCTCCATTTCTCCAACTCCAGTTGGCACTATGTAAATAGTCTGTAAATACTACTTTTGGAAATTCTGATTTTAACCATGGTATAGCATAAAAACCAAAGTAACTATTCGATTGCATAACAATATCTATATTTCTTGATTTTATTATATAGTGTATAAATGCTGGCCAATCTTGTCTATGTAAAAAGCTTGTTAAGTCAAATACTTCTGCTTGTTTTTCAAATTTTTGTCTCCATATATATTCACATTCTTCTGTTGTAACGATGGTAATATCAAACTTATTTTTATCTAATCTTTCGATTAAATCTAAATTAAATTTGTCTGCTCCTCCAACTTTAAACCAAGGGAAGATAAATAATAGTCTGATTTTTTCTCCTTGCATATTAATTGGTTTTCTATCCCAAGAAAATACATAAGGATAAGAATCATAATTAGATTTTGTTGTACTTGGAAATTGAATCGCATATATTTCATCTTTTATCTTTTTGGCTTGTTTGGCAATTTCTTCTCTTGCATGTTCATCTCTTTTTTTATCTTGATTAATGGAATCTAATATGCCGCCTTCTTTTTTCTTTCGATACCAAAAGCCATAATAATTCATTCGAATTGGAAAATGTCCTTTTTCTAACATTCTAAGCCATAAATGCCAATCTTCATGTACATCATCATCTACTACTCCATATCCACCTACATCCATTAATGCTTCTTTTTTTATTAAGGAACATACTGGAATAATATTTTCTTTTTTTTCAATATTACTATTAAATATTTTTTTCCATAAAAATTCTTGTCCATCAAAATTAACTAAATCTGCATAAACCCAAGATGCCTTTGGATTGGTCTGTAATGTCCAATAACTACATTCTAACATTGTTCTTTCAATTACATCATCTGCATCTAATATAAATAATAAATCACATTTTGCTTTAGAAATAGCTGTATCTCTTGTTTTAATTCTTCCTTGATTTTTTTCATGATAGATTTTTATTCTACTGTCTAAACTGGCTATTTCTTTTAGTATTTCTTTCGTTCCTTCTTCGGTACTTCCATCATTTACAATAATCCATTCCCAATAAGGAAAGGATTGATTGATGATAGAATATGCTGTCTGTTTGATATATTTTTTACAATTATAGTACCCTGTTATAATACTAATAATTGGTTCTTTATCATTAATAGCTTGATTTTTATTTAAATTTTTCCCAGGTACCATACTATAATCAAAATACTTTTCTTCTTCGTTCATTCTATGGATTCTCCTTTATCTAGTTTCTTTTACATATTCTTCTACAATTTCTTTCGTATTTCCATCCATTCTAATTTTTCCATTATAAAGCCAAATGGTTCTATCACATAATTTTTTTACAGATTCCATACTATGTGTTACAAATACCATTGTCTTGCCTTGTTTTTTTAATTCTAGCATTTTTTCAAAGCATTTATTTTGAAAATGTTCATCTCCTACTGATAATATTTCATCTATTAATAATATATCAGCATCTACATTAATTGCTACAGAAAAGGCTAGTCTCATATACATTCCTGATGAATAGGTTCTAACTGGATTGTCTATAAAAGGTCTTAATTCTGAAAACTCAATAATATCTTCTATTCTTTCATCAATTTCTTTTCTCGTTAATCCAAAAATGGAAGCATTAAAATAAATATTTTCTCTTCCTGAAAAGTCTGGATGAAATCCCGCTCCTAATTCTAATAATGATGTTAATTTCCCTTGTGTCGTTATTTTTCCTTTATTAGGATAAATAATTTTGGTCATTAATTTTAACAAAGTAGATTTTCCACTTCCATTTGTTCCAATTAATGCCACAACTTCTCCTTTTTTTATTTTGGTATGAATTCCTTCTAGTACGACTCTTTTTTGTTTTCTATTTCTAGAAAATAGAAATAATAATTTTTCTTTTATGGTATTTGCTTTATCTAAATAAACATTAAATGTTTTATATACATCATCGACAATTATACTATATTCTTCTATTTCTTTCATTTAGAATACATTCCTTTCAGTTTTTTCTTATTATATCATAATTTAAGTTGTTGTAAAGGTTTTTAACTATTTTTAAGCCATTGTTCAAACTTTGTAAATTGTCCTTGTGCCTTTTCTTTAATGTTTTGTACTTTTTGGTTACTTGCCTTTTTAAAATGGTATTTCTTAAGTCTTATATCATAAGATATATCTGCTATATTATCAAATCTTCGGAATAATTCATAATCTTTTATTACATTTTGGGTTTTATTGCTATAATATAAATTGTAAATTTTTTGTTTTACTATCATGGATAAAATCATGGAATGAAATCTTGTACATACCATATATTTTATTTTGCTATATTCTTTTAAAAATTCTTCTATATCACCTTGATAAAAAAGTTCTTCTACATTTTCCAAATACTGTTTTGGAATCATTTCTTTTATTTTTGCTATGGCTTTTTCATCTTCTTCAAATTGACAAAATGATAGTAAGGAAACTTTATAACCTCTTTTTGCAAATTTAATAATAATTCTGTTGATATAATCTTTATAGATTTCTTCTTTATCTTTTAGTTTTTCTCGAATGGATAAATCAATAACAGAAATTCCGATTGTCTTTCTTTCTTTCTTTTGTGCTAGTTGATTAAAGTCATAAGCAAATGCCATATCAGGTGCATAGCAAACACTTGGTATATCTTTGAATAGTTCATAAGAAGGCTTGTCCCTAAAACTTACTCCCTGACATAATTTAAAGTTTTCCCTTATCATATTTAAGTACTCTTGTGTTTGATATGGTCCAAAATTACAAGTCATATAAAAAAATGGTTTTCCCTGTTTGTTACATTCTTTGATAAAATAATTAAATTCCTTTGCTTCATGTCTTGCATATTCTGATTCCATAAATATAGAACCACCTACATAAATAAAAGCATCAAATTCTTCTATTTTAACAAGGTCAACATTTCTTTCTTCTTCTATAAAATTTATATTTTCAAGGTTTTCTAATGGTCTTTTATATTTTGGTTCTTTTATATGAATCGAAAATTGTATATCTTGATATCTTTTTGCTAAAATATAAACAAATAAATCATCCCCAAAATTTGCCCTTGAATAGCCAAATAGCAGTACTTTCTTTTTCATCCCATTTCTCCTTTATTATTACTTTAGAATCTCATAAATAGAAAACTTATAATGTTCTATATTATAGGTTCCACATTCTTTATATTGGTATCCTTGTTTGCTTAGTTCCTCTAAAATTAGCTTATCTATGGCAAATAAATAAACATTTTTGTCTAGTTTTCGTATATCTTCTAATTGTTCTATCCTTTCCATATTAGTTTGTCTATATACTTGCTTGGTTAATTCTGTTATATCTTTTTGATAGACATATGTTTGTGTTTTTGGATAATAATAAGCAACTACTCTTTGTATTTGATTCCCATCAAAAATCAATATATTATCGGAAATAGTATCAATATAAGATAATGTTCGATTGATTTCTTGTTGATATTCTTTTTCTCGATGGATTAAATTTTTTCCATTTGCTATTGCTATTATGAATAAAACAATTATTAAAACACCATATCCTATATTTTTATATTGTAGTATCTGTTTTTCTTCTTTTTCACTACTATACTTCGTTAACAAAATAGCTACCCAAAGCCATAAACATCCTAAACTACACACGATATATCTTCCAATAAAGATTGGTCTTAATAGTTTTGATGCTATTACACCTATCAAAATTGTTCCTATTGGTGCTAAAAATCCACCTAAACCATACCATATGTCTTTTTCTTTTCTCTTTATCCATAACAAGATGATTGATAAAACTAAAATTCCACCTAATAGATAAGTAAATAATGGATTTTCTTCTACTAAATATGGAAATTGAAAATAACTTTTAAAGATTGGCAAGGTAATTTCTCCAATCCAATAGTTTTCTTTTACAACTAATACTTGTTTTATCCATACTATAAGCCATGGTATATACAAAATACATGATATTAAAATGGAAATAAACATATTTTTTATTTCTAATTTATTTCTATCTTTGCTTACTATCATTTCTATGAAATTATACAAATATATACAAGCTACTGGAACAAGTGCAAAATAGTGTGTATAAGCTGACAATATGGCAAATACTGTCATAACCATTAAGTCTTCTTTTCTATTTTCTTTTCTCCATTTCATCATGTACAAATAAAACATCATAACAAAGAAAAGTCCCCATGAATACATTCTTATCTCAATAGCATAATTCATAATTTGAGGTACACTTAATATTAAAATTTCAAATAAAAAAGCTGTCTTTTTTCCATACATCTTTTTAATTGTAGTATTACTAACTATTATTAATAATAATATTGGAATACAAGATACTAATTTAGCTGCCCAAATACTATTTCCTAAAATCCCTTCTAAAATATTACCTATGGTTTTTAATAAGATATAATATAAAGGTGGATGCACATCTATTGATGTATGATGTATCATTTCACTAAAGTTTTGCTTTATCATTGACATAGAAAAAGCTTCATCTAACCAAATGCTATTATTGAATATGGTTTGTAAATACCATAAAAATAAAGTCATTGGGATAGCATAATATAATAAATTCACAATATTTTTTGCAACTTTTTCTTTCATTCTACATTAATTCCTTCTTTTTTAATCTTGTTCATTCTATCATACACCTTACTTTTTTACAATAACTTATTTAAATTTGTATAGAAAAAAAACAATTCTAGAAATATTTTATCTCTAGAATTATTTTTCTTATTAATTTATTTCGTTACTACTATCGTTATTCTCTTTTCTACTGTTCCATCTAATGATTTGATAATAACTTGTGATGTTCCTGCTTTTAATCCTCTTACTTTATCCCAGTAGACACTTAAGATACTTGGGTCTGATGCTGTCCATGTGAAATTTTGAGCTGTTATATTACTTGGTGAATAACTACATTTTATATCAAGTACTTGATTTTCTTTTATTGTATAAGTTTCTTTTTCTGGTGTTATTTTTATGGTTCCATCTTCTTGTACCACTACTGTTACCCTTTTTTCTACTGTTCCATCTAATGATTTGATAATAACTTGTGATGTTCCTGCTTTTAATCCTCTTACTTTATTCCAATACACACTTAAGACACTTGGATTAGATGCTGTCCATGTGAAATCTTGAGCTGTTATATTGCTTGGTGAATAACTACATTTTATATCAATTACTTGGTTTTCTTTTATTGTATAATTTTGTTTT
>JAAWGB010000036.1 GCA_022795075.1 Clostridia bacterium
TACAATTTTTTAAAAAATATATCGTTTTCGCTTGTTTGCCATACAAAAAAATAATATAATAAATTTATAAAAAAGGGCTTGACAAAAATTAGATAGTCAATCTGTCTAGGAGGTAGAAAATAATGGATAAGAAAAATTTGATGAACTGGATAATAGCAATAATAGTTGCTATCGTATATTTAACAGTAAGTATTGTATTTAAGTCTTGGGCATTCTCTTGGTTTATATGGGTTGCTTATGCAATTTATAGATTTATTGTTAAATAATTAAATTAGGAGTGCAAAAAATGTTTTATAATGCCAAAAATAATAATATAAAAATAGAACAAAGTGATATGGATTATATAAGTTTTGGAAAAGAAAATAAAAATCTTATTATAATACCAGGACTTGGAGATGGATTAAGAACTGTTAAAGGTATGGCTATTCCACTTGCATTTATGTATAAAAATTTTGCAAAAGAATATACAGTATATATATTTAGTAGAAGGAATAATCTAACAAATGGATTTACAACACAAGATATGGCACAGGATATAGCCAAAGCAATGAATTTACTTAATATATCAAATGCTGATATATTAGGAGTTTCTCAAGGTGGAATGATAGCACAATGTATAGCAATTAACAATCCAGAAAGAGTAAATAAATTAGTTTTAGCAGTAACATCTTCAAAAAGCAATGAAATGATAAATAATGTGGTTGGAAGCTGGATTCAGTTAGCAAAGAAAGAAGATTTCAAAAACATTTTTATAGATACTGCTGAAAAATCTTATAGCGAAAAGTATTTAAAAAAATATAGAAAATATTATAATATTCTATGGAGAGTTAGCAAACCAAAAGATTATAAAAGATTTATTATTCAAGCTAATTCATGTTTAACACACAATGTATATGATGATTTAGATAAAATCAAATGTCCTACTTTAATAATTGGAGGAAAACAAGATAGTATTGTAGGAGTAAATTCTGCAAAAGAAATAGCAGATAGAATTAGTAATAGTGAATTGTATTTGTATGAAGATTATGGACACGCAGTTTATGAAGAAGCAAAAGACTTTAATGAAAAAGTTTTAAACTATCTAAAGAGATAAATTACAAATTATAGAGGAGGTAAAAGAAATGAAAAATAAATTATATTTTAGTATATTCACAATAATTTGCTTAATAGCGGTAATAGTATGTGCAATATGTGATTTAGCAATTTCAAAAACATTGACTTGGTCATTGATTACAATTAGTGCTATTACTTTTGCTTGGCTAATTTTATTGCCATCAATGATGTGTAAGAAAAAAATAGTTATTGCAACATTATTATCACTAACTATTTTTATTATACCATTTCTTTATATATTAAGTGTACTAATAAAGAATACAGAAATTCTATCTATTGGATCGATAATGTCAGTAATTGGATTGATATATTTATGGAGCATAGTAGGAATTTCTCAAAAATTCAAACAGAGAAAATATATTGTATCCAGTATTTCTTTATTATTAGTAATACCAGTATGTTTAATAGTAAATATAACTTTATCAAAGATGATTTTAGAACCTATTATTGATATATGGGATATTCTAACTATATTCATATTGCTTATAATTTCAATTATATTATTTATGATTGATTATTATAAAAGCAAAAAATAAAAGTGTAATGTAAAAGTAAGTGGTTAATTACAATAAGTAGAGATAATAGGAGATGAAGAAATGCCTAAAATTATATGGAAAGGTATAATAAAAAGTGAGAATGATTTTCCTACTGCTGATATACCTAAAAATGCTAAAAAATTAGATAGTGAAGAAGATATGAAGAAAATGCAAATAAAAGCACTACCTTTTATGATACCATCTGTTTTACTTTGCTTTATATGTATGTTTGTAAAAACATTTATTGCAAATGAAAAAATAATAAATGTAGGTTTTCTATTTATAGGAGTAATTATAGGATTTTTCTTAATAATTGTTCACGAATTATTACACGCTATCGCTTTCCCTAAAAACACAACAGTATATATAGGTATAATGCCTAAAAGTTTAACAGCTGTTGCTGTATCTTCAAGTCCAGTAAAAAGGAATCGTTTTATATTTTTAAGCATATTACCAATTATTTTAGGACTGATTCCGTTAGCTATATTCTGTTTTAGTAGCAATAGTTTAAAAGAATTAAATGGAATACTGTTTGGAATGGCAATAATGGGGATGGTGGGTGTTTATCCTGATATTTATAATATATTTAATATTTTAAGAGAAGTACCTACAAATGCTACAATTCAAAATAATAAAAATGAAACATACTATTTTGAATAAAAAATTACAAGTTATAATGGAGATGAATATAAAATTCAAGAAAATTAGAATTTATAAAAAATATAACTATTAAGAAGAAAAAGGACTATTTTTTTTCTTTTTATTATGATAATATAAAAAAATCTAAATTTTATTTGTGAGGTAATATCAAAAACAAAAAATTTGCTAAAAAAATATTTAATAAAAATGATTATAAATCAATAGATAAATTAGTAAAATATTTAAAAACGACTAACAAAGTAATAGTTGTTATAGGGATTCTTGTTGTCTTATCTTTATTTACTTATGAAGGAATATTGATAAATAAATTATTCTATGGTGAAAATATTAGAATTGAAAAATATTTAAGTGAAGTATATACAGGATTTAAGTTTAAAGTAAAAGAAATTAAAGTAAATCAAAAAGGGTATGGATTGTATTCAGCATGTTGTATAAAAGATTCAAATATAAAATTTTATATATATAAAAATGAACAAACAAATGAAATTTATGATGATTTTTCTCAACAATATAGAAAATATTATATTGAAAAGATTGGAGATACCACAATGAAAAACAGCTTAACAATAAATGAAAAAAAGGTAAAATATTATGATGAAGATTTTTTAAGTGATTATGAATTTTGGGTAGAAATAAATAATTATCAAGAAATTCAAAAAGCAACAACAATATTATATAAATTACATCAATATTTTTATCAAGAAGCTAAAATTCCTGGATTATTATTAGGAGGAGAAATAAGACAAAAAAGTAGTGGATATATATCGAATGGTTCTTTTGAATATGATATGACTTTAAGCCAATTATTAGAACGTGAAAAGGAAAATTACACAAAGCACATGAGCAGAAACCTATAAAAGATAAAAAAACTTCATGCACACAAATTACATAGTTTATTAAAAATAATAAATTGGAGGAAAATGTGAAGAAAAGTGAATTTAAAGAAGAAAATAAAGTAAATCTTGAAATAAAGAAAACACGAAAAAAAATTTGTGTATTATTTGTTTTAGGTGTTATTGTTGTATTGTTACCAATAGTATTTGTTTTATATGTAATAACCCACTTTTCAATTATACATCCAACCTAAAATAAGTGGGTGGATTATTTGGTATAAAGAGAGGAATTAATGAATATGGGATTATTAATATTAGTACTTATTATTATAATATTTGAACTAATGCAAATATTATGTTCAAGGTTTAAAGTAATAAAATGGATATTACCAACACTATCTTTTTTGAATTCAATTAATATATTTTTAGCTATGATAGTATTTGAAGGAAAGGAAGATTATTTTAAATATGAAAATGTTATAGGGAATATTGCTATTTTCTTAATAAGCAATATTCCTACGATAATATTTACTATAACAAATTTAATAATAAGTAAAAAAGAAAAAATAATAAATAAGTCATATCAAAGTTTAGAAAAAGAAAAATTAGATAAAAAGCAAAAAAGATTATTTGCAATAGCAATACTTATAATAATTATTAGCATTTTAGCTTTTTTAATATGCTTATTACTTTTGGTTGCACCATTTTTTTTGTTTTTTATTGCTAGGCAAAACTAAAAAACATTGATGAAATTTAGAACATTTACAAAAAGGCTATTGGAGAATAGCATATAATCAAATAACAGAGAGGAGAAATATCAACTAATGGATATTTCTCTTACTTTATTATGATAAAATTATAAAAATGAAACTTTTTTAGTAATATAGATACTCTTATAATTGTAAGATATGTACATATATACGGAGGAAAATATGGAAGATTTAATTAGAAAGGCTCAAAAAGGAGACAAAGAAGCCTTTACAAAAATAATTTATCAAATAAGACATGAATTATATAAAATAGCAAGATGTCGTTTGTCATGTGAAGCAGATATTGAAGATGCTATTCAAGAAACTATAATTGAAACCTATAAATCAATAAAGAAATTGAAAAAAATAGAATCTTATAAAAAATGGATTTTTACTATTTTAATAAACAAATGTAATTGCATTTACAAAAAAAATAAGAGTAGAAATATTTCTTTTGAAGATTTAGAATTAGAAAACGTTTATTATAGCAATGAAACATATGATGAATTAGAAAATAGCGATTTTTATTTTATATTAAAAGGTTTAAATTATAATGAAAGAATTTCATTAATATTATTTTATTTAGAAGATTATACAATTAAAGAAATATCTCATATTTTAAAAACCAATGAGAATACAATAAAAACCAGACTTAAAAGAGGAAAAGAAAAAATTAGAAGTAAAATTTTGAAAGGAAATAAATGATATGGATTCATTAGATAAAAAAATAAAAGAAGCTTTGAAAAAAGAAATAAAAGAACCATATTCGTATGAATTGGCTATAAAAAGAGCTCTTGATAAGAAAAAGAAATATAGTTTAAGACAATTAGTACATAAGATAATTATTGCAATTGTATCTATTTTAGGGGTATTATGTGGTTCTATTGGCGTATATGCCGTTACAGGAGGAAAGATAGAAGGTGTTCCAATTATGGAGTGGATAGGAATAAAATTTTCGGATCAATATATTGAATATAAAGAAGAAGTGAAAGAACAAACTAATACCTATAATAAAACAACAGTAGAATTAGTATCTTATCTTGCATCGGATTATATTACGATGCTTGAATTTGACGTTAAATTAAGTGATGAAGACAAAAATTATTTAAGATTGGGGGAAAGCTTATATACAGAGCAAATGTCTAACACAAACGGATATCCTAGTTCTTTGGTAGAAGAAAGCAAAAAATATATAAATACAATACAGTTAGGATTTAACAAAGAAAAAGTAGTAGGAGAGAAACTAGACTCTTTACTAGATATGCCATTAACAAAAGACAGTGTATATATAGATGGAGAAGAAATAATATGTAGAAATTATGAAACAGTAGAAAAAATATCAGATAACGAATATAAAATTTACCATATTTTCTTGCTTACAGATGATGATTTAAAAGGAAAAAACAATTATAATATAACTCTAAAAAATAACATTATTGCAAACAAAGGTGAATTAAAAGAGGGAGAAGAAAACTCAAGTATTGCTTTATTAAATACACCAGATAATCAACGAAGAATTGAAATTGAAGGTGAATTTTCTGTTGATGTTTCTAAGGACAAAATATTAGAAAATTCAAAAATTATAAAATTAGTAAATAAAAAATCAATATATAAAAATGTATCTCAAGAGATTGAAGAAATTAATATAAATCCACTTCAAACTATAATAAGAGCTAAAACTACAATAACAGGGATCGATTCTAATAAAAAATATTTTTATAATAACGAACTACAAAATCCACTAGCAATAGATTTCAAGGTTACTGATAATGAAGGAAGAGTGCTTACAAGTCAAAGTTTTGAAACCAAAAAAACCTTGATTTATAGTAATGGTAAAAGAGAAGAGTGGGCTCCTGGCGACATTAAAGATTTAGTTCAATATAGAAATGCTACATTTGAGCTTAAACAATATATTGTTGTAGAAAAAAGTAATACAGATAAAATAACAATATATCCTTCTTTTAAAGCACAAGAGAAAGGAACATATGATGAAAAATGTCAAGAATTAGATAAAATAGAGATAACTATAAATGAGTTAAAGAAAGATTAGAGCTAAAAGTCTAATCTTTTTTACTGAAAAAAGTAAACTGAATTTTTTCAAAAATTGTAACCTTTTTTCAAAAAATGGTATTATAAAAGTAAGATATCTAAAAAACAAAAAGGAGATTTAGATCTAAATTGAAACAGAACAAAATATTAAAAGATTATATAGAAGAGAACGAACTAAATATAGAACAAATTATTAATGATTATAGTGGATATGTTTATACCATTATAAAAAATATATCTAGTCAAGAATTCAAACAGGAAGATATAGAAGAAATGATTTCAGATACTTTTTTTGTACTATGGAAAAATGCCTATAAAATAAGCGAAAATGACAAAATAAGCTCTTATTTATCTGGAGTAGTAAACAATATTATTAAAAAGAAAAAAAGAGAAATAAAAGCAAATCTTAACATTGAAGATTACGAAAACATTTTACAAGAACAGAATCAAGTAGACAATATCTATGAAAATCAAAATAAAATAAAAACAATGGAAAAAGCATTAGAAAATATGACAAAAGAAGATAACGACATTTTTGAATTATTTTATTATGCTGGTAAAAAAGTAAAAGAAATTGCTAAACAATTAAATATTACAGAATTTAAAGTAAAAACAAAGTTACACAGAATTAGAAAAAAAATAAAGCAAATTTTAGAAAAGGAGGGATATAGGTATGAATAGTGAAGAGTTAAACAAAAATGTGCTAAAAAGAGTAAAAAGAAAAATAGCTATATCCAACTTTGAAAGGGAGAATAGAAGAATGTTCAAAAATAAAATAGGAAAAATGGTAGCGACATTTGCATTAGCCACTGGATTAACAGCAGGAGTTGTATTTGCTGGAACAATGGTATATGAAAAAGTTTTTAAGGAGCCAAAAAAATATGAATCTTATGGAGAATTAATACAAGATATTAAAGAAAGTCAAGGCTCACAAGAAGTTACAAAAGAAGATGAAAAAAAAGCAGTTAATATGGAAGAGGCCATGGTTGAAGCAAATAAATTTTTAAATAAATTTGGGATTGACAATCAGGAATTTGTTACGAAAGAATTAAAGAAAAACTATATAATGGGAGCAGAATTAGTATATTATTTTACAACAGATACAAATCTAAATAAAGGTATTCATGTAGGAATTAATGCAGAAAATGGAAAATGTATATCTTTTGAAAATAACAATTTAGCACATTCAGGTTTCCAACCTGATCAAATCAGTAAAGAGGAAGCAATTAAAAAAGCAAATGAAATATATCATTTATTTGATTTAAAAGAAAATGAGTATAAAATAAACGAAGTTTCAGAACCACCATGCTATTTCCCAGATAACGAAGGAAATAGTGCCGAATGGTGTGTAACATATTATAAAGTTTATGGAGAAGCATTAAATCAATTTGAAAGAGTTCAAATTATGTTTACAGTAGTAAATGGAGAAGTAAAGGTATATAGTGCTTTTATAGCAAATGAAAATGTAGAATATAAAGATAATCCAGTTGAAATTACGAAAGAAGAAGCAGAAAAAATTGCGTTAGAAAAGGATAAAAAAATAACAGATAATGAAATAGATTGGATTATTACAAAACAACAAATTAGACAAATTAATTCATGGATTTATTTACTAGAACAAAATGGAGGAAAATATCCTGAATTCAAAGAGGAAAAACAAGCAGATGGAAGTACTGTAAGATATAATGAATATCAAACAGTACAAAATATAGCAAGAAAAGTTTGGTCAGTTAATATTCACTATAAACAAGGTGAACCCGATCCAAACAATGAAAAGAAATATAATTCTAAATCAATTTTTGTAGATGTAACAACAGGCGAAGTTATAGGTGGTGCCGATGAATCTTATTGGGATTAGATAATGAAAATATTGGAAATTTTTAGAAATTGTATTTGACAAATACAAAATAATGTGTTATTATTTAATTACAAAATAAATGAACTTTGAATCACTGTTATTCAAAATTAGTCATATGTGTTGTACCCGTGAATACAACACATATTTTTTTGTCTAATAAAATAGAGTAGACCGTGAAATCTACCCTATCGACTAATTATTGCTATTTATCAGTCTTAACTTTGATACTATCTTGCATTTGCTGTTTTAGCTGTTCTAATTGTTGTTTTAATATAATGTTTTTTTCTCTTTCTGATATGTACTTATTAACAAAGTGCAAAATTAAATCACTGTTAGTCAAAATATAGTCCCCCTTTCCGCCCTTCAGAAAAAGCTAGCCTTTCTTTCAACGTAAGGTTGTTAATATATTACTATAATTTTATATTCAAAACAAGCGAACATAATAAAATGTTACAAGTTTTTTCCAATTATTTGTTGTCAAATTTTTATAGATATAAGGTTTTTCGCATAAATAATATCAAGTATTGGGTAATTTTTTAAGTGGTAAATTTGATAGATATAAATTAAGAAAAACCTTAATAATTAACGGTTATAAAATATTAATTTGATAGTTATTTTAAATAACTGAAACATAACTTTTTATAAAAAAATAAAAATTTTTTTTAATTACGGTTGGTTTTTTCGAAAAATATGGATGTATATATAATAGAGGATAATTTCTTAAAAATTTTTTAAAATCAGGAAAGCAAAATTTGAAAAAGACCTCTATATATAAAATATGGGATAATTATAAATCAAAGAAAGGAGGAATCAAATATCATAAAACAAATAATATAGTGTTAACCCTTTTTACAAGCCCTTTAAATCAACAATTTATATGTGAATAATAAAGTTTCTTTAGCATATAAATTGAATAAATATTAATAAAAAACCAGAATTAAGATTTTGTACGCAGTGTAAACTGCTACAAAATCTAATTTCTGCCATATTTGTCTTCTACAGAAAGTTATCATACCATGATAACTTTCCTAGAATACAAAAAACAGGAGAAATTATGAACGAAACATTTAAAATTAATGTGTATTTTGATGAAAAGGGTGAAGAAATCGAAAATTTAATATCTCATTTTTTAATTGATTTATTAGAGAAAAATGGATAATAAATTTTTATTATTTCAGTATTTGAATTTCCTAAAAAGTTAGTTATAATGGATAGGAAGTCAAATTGTTTTTATCAAGCATGGGAAGGAGGAGAGATGCTTGAACCAATAAAAACAATAATTTATAAGGTAGCAATTTATATAAGATTATCGAAAGAAGATGTAGACAAAGGCTATGATGAAAGCGAAAGTATTACCAACCAAAAATCCTTATTAACAGAATATGTAGAAAAATTAGGATGGGAATATGAATTAGTAGATATTTATATAGATCCAGGATATACAGGTACAAACTTTAATAGACCAGATTTCCAAAGAATGATTAGAGATATCGAAAACGGAAAAGTAAATATGGTCATAACAAAAGACTTATCACGTTTAGGTCGTGATTACATAGAAACAGGAGAATATATTGAAAAATGGTTTCCAGAGCATGAAGTAAGATATGTTTCTGTAACAGATGGGATAGACACTTTTGCCACTAATAATGGCAATAATGATATAGCACCATTTAAATCTATCTTAAATGATATGTATTCCAAAGATTTATCTAAAAAGATTAGGACAGCCTTACATACCATGCAAAAACAAGGAAAATGGGTAGGAGGAAAAACAGCACTAGGATATGTAAAAGACCCAAACGATAAAAACAAATTGATGATATGTGAGCCAGAAGCGGAAATCGTAAAAACTATTTTTAATATGGCAAGTTTACGGAGAAGAAATAGGAACCATTAAAAATTATCTAAATGACAACAAAATACCAACAGCAAATCAATTAAGATACAACAAAGCAACATTTTGGGAAAACAAAACAGTAAAAAACATCTTAAAAAATGAGGTGTATATTGGAAATACAGTCCAAAATAAAAGAAGTAGAATAAGTTATAAAAACAGAAAATTAAGAAGTAATCCACAAGAACAGTGGAACATTGTGGAAAACACACACGAACCAATCATTGAAAAGCAGCTTTTTGACAAAGTACAAAAAATGGTAATTGTGCAAAAATATAATAGAAATGAAAAAAAACATAAGTTTTTATTAGATGGATTATTGTTTTGTTATGAATGCAAACACAAAATAGGAGTAAGAGGAAAGAAAAACGGCTATATGTTTATGATATGTAATAATTATCGTAGAAACTCAAAATTAGGACTTTGTACATCACATGGATTTAGCTATGAATCATTAGAAAAAACAATACTACAATACATAAAGAATTTATTTTTAGCAATCGATAGTAAGAAAATAGAATTGAACGTAAAAAACAATAAAACAAAACAAGATTATGGAAAAATGCTAAAACAGAAACAAACAGAAATTAACCTTATAAAAGATAACATAGACAAAATGTATGTTGACAAATTAAACGGTAAAGTTAGCGAAGAAATGTATGAAAGGGTATTTAACAAACTAATCAATGAAGTAAATGAAAAAGAAAAGGAATACAATGAGTTAAAAAACAAAAAAGAAAATGCTATGCAAGATGATAGTAAAGAGATAGAAAACATTGTTAAAGAATTTTTAAAATTAGAAAAGCCAACACCTGAAATAATGAAAATAATCATTAATAAAATAGAAATACACCAAGATAAGCAAGTAGATATCATTTTTGATTTTAAAAGATTAAATGGTATTAATGTCAAAAATGCACAAAACGACTAATCTAATATTGGATATCAGATTAGTCGAAACAAAAAATCAAAACTGTCTACTTTGACCTCAACCAGAAGCAATAAGTATGTCTGATAGGGTAGTAGTATTAAATGCTAGGCCAGGAACAGTAAAAGATATTCATAAAATAGAATTTGATATAGAAAATAGAAATCCAATCAATTGTAGAGAAAATCCTAAATTTAGTCAATATTTTAATACTTTATGGAAGGAGTTAGGAGTCGATGAATAAAAAATTACTATCAAAAGAAAGAAAACAATATTTAAAAAATAGAAAATGCAAACAATATTTAGTAACATTAACACAAATAGCTATATTAGTAGCATTTCTTGCAATTTGGGAGATTTTAGCAAATAAGAAAGTAATTGATAGTTTTATTATGAGCCAGCCAAGTAGAATATGGCAAACTTTTATGAATTTAACTTCAAACGATTTAGTGCATCATATTGGTGTGACAGTTTATGAAACTATGATTGGTTTTCTAGTAGGTACAGGATTAGGTATTATGATTGCTATTGTGTTGTGGTGGTCAAATTTTTTATCAAAGGTAGCAGAACCTTATTTAGTTGTACTAAACAGTTTACCAAAAGTAGCCTTACGGACCAGTTATTATTATTTGGGTAGGTGCAGGAACACCTGCTATTATAGTAATGGCAGTAGCAATTTCTTTAATTGTAACGATTTTGGAAAATTTGAATGGATTTTTGGAAACAGATAAAGAAGTTATCAAAATGGCAAAAACCTTTCAAGCAACTAAACTTCAAATATTAACAAAAATTGTTTTACCAGCTAATCTTTCCACATTTATTAATTCTTTAAAAGTTAATATAGGACTTTCACTTGTAGGAGTTATATCAGGGGAATTTCTAGTTTCTAAAGCAGGACTTCGGATATTTAATTGTATATGGAGGTCAAGTTTTTAAATTAGATTTAGTTATGACAAGTGTTATTATATTAGGAATAGTTGCTGGTATCATGTATGTAGCAGTTTTAACATTAGAGAAATTAATTTTGCATGCAAAGAAATTTAAATAAATGTAAAATTGTGTAAAATTTAGTATAAAAATAGACAAAAGAAAACAACTGTTTTTCACATATTACAAACCTCGACATAAAATATATAAAATAAAGAAAGAGGAGGTGTACAATGAAGAAGAAAAGATTAATTGTTATTATCATTGTACTTATTTTGGCTATAGCAATAGGAATTTTAACTACCATAAAACAAACAGAAAATAAGCAAGATTTAAAAACAATTAAAGTCAATGAAGTAACTCGTTCTGTTTTTTATGCACCACAATATGTTGCTATTAACAATGGATATTTCAAAGAAAATGGAATCGATATAGAATTAACAACAGGGCAAGGAGCAGAAACACCCCTTCCTTGCTAACAGCGTTTTCTGAAAATGAGGGGATCTTTAAAATCAAATAAAAGTGGAAAATTATCATGCTACTTGTGAAGATATTGCAAATGTATTTTCTAAGATTAAAAACAAAGAAATATTAAATGAAACAATTATTTTGAATGGACAAGCTGAATATAAAGCTAGTAAAATAATATCGCAAAAGAGCAATAAAATAGAAAAAGGAATCTAAAAAGCATGTTAAGGGAGAAGAAGGATTTGAATTATGAAGAAATATTTGATATTTTTGAGGAAATGGAAAATAAGAACAGCATTAATTTATTGGTTATCAAAGAAAGGGGCAACTTTTGAAGTTTGCCCTTTTCTGATAGATAAAAATTGAAAAGATAAAAGAAATAATAATTAAATAATAAAAAATTCTTTTCAAAGAATGTCATTTAAGCACTTTTATATAATAAAAGCGAAAATATAACATCATTAAAGTGTTATATAGTTGGTTCATGCCTAAAAGTTGATAGTAAAAAATTAACCAAGAATATTTGAATATACTAATATAATAGGCATATATTTAAAATAAGAGGTGTAAAAAATGCAGATAAAAATTAATACAGAAAATAACAAAGAGTATATACATAATTTGGCATTTATAAAAGCAATATTAATAAAAGTAAGCATTGAAAAGTTAGATATAAGTTATGAAGAAAAAATACAGGTAAAAAATGAAATTTTAGAATATTTACAAAATAATTAGTAGAGTAAAATGTAAGAGAATTTGATTATTGTAATTTTTCCTAATGCTATATTGATTTTATGTTTATTAAATGGTATAATTATTATAGTTAAAATTACACTTGCTACCAAACAAAGAAGGAGGAGTAAAATGGAAAAATCACAGGAAACAAGAATAATAGCCACAATGGAAAGAACCTTAGAGGATTTTAAGGTGATTTGGAAGCGGATTTTAAAAACAGGAGAATATGAAGAGAAAATTGAAATGTTGGCTAAGTTTTTAACAACACTAAAAAAAAATGGTTTTTACATTAAAGAAGAAGAGCAGTTTTTCGAGTATGCAGAAACTTTTTCAAATTATCTCCGAATCGTTGATTTAGAAAGGGAAGTAAAAAAAGCCTTAAAAAAAGTTCCTAAGGCTTGAGTAGTAAAGTGGGTATTTTAGGGAAATCTATATAGATTTCTTTGCAAAAATCGGTTTAGCAGAACCGATTTTTTGTATAAAACAGAATAAAAATAATATAGAGATAAAGGATTGCTATAAAAATAGTAGTTCTTTTTTATTTTTTTAAGTATGTAAAATAAAATTATAGAATAAATTTTAATTAGTAGAAAATATATTAAGTAAAGGAGGAAGGTTGAAAAATAATTACAGTTTTGGCATCATCAAACTGCATTTGAAATTTAATCAACATACAATTAGTACATTTCATAAATTTCAAACTTGTTTTCCTAGCCAAAATTTAATTCTTTTAAAACCAAGTTGTGTTTTAGGAAAGAATGAGGTAAAAATGAAAAAAAGACTTAGAATAGCCATATATTCAAGAAAATCGAAATATTCAGACAAAGGAGATTCTATTGGAAATCAAATAGAACTAACAAAAGAATATATTAAAAAGAACTATCCAGAAAATGAATATGAAATACAAACTACCATATTTGAAGACGAAGGATTTTCGGGAGGAAATATAGAAAGACCCCAATTTAGGAAATTTTTAGAAGAAGAAAAAGAAAAGCCTTATGACATACTAATTAGTTATAGACTAGACAGAATAAGTAGAAATATAGCCGATTTTGCTAGTTTAATGAATGAATTAAATAAACAAAATACAAGTTTCATATCCATAAAAGAACAGTTTGACACAACCATACCAATGGGAAGAGCCATGATGTATATAGCATCTGTATTTGCACAATTAGAAAGAGAAGTCATAGCAGAAAGAATAAGAGATAATATGTTAGAACTTGCTAAAACAGGAAGATGGCTAGGAGGAGATACACCACTTGGATTTAACTCAGAAAAAGTTGAAATCATGCCAATAGCCGAAGAAAATATAAACTCAAATATGATACAAAACAAAAATAAAAAATCTTATAAATTGAAAGTAAATGAAGAAGAAAAGCAAAAAGTACAACTAATTTTCAAAAAATACTTAGAATACAAATCATTAGCAGGTTTAGAATATTATCTATTAAAAAATAAAGTATACACTAGAAAAGGCAAAGAATTTAGAAAATACTCACTAAAAAACATTCTTACAAATCCAGTGTATAGTCAAAATGATGATGTCATTTTAAAATACTTTAAGAATAGAGGGCAAAACATATATGCAGAGCAAGATGGAAGGGAAAAATTTAACGGAAAATATGGAATTATTGCTTATAATAAAACAGACAATAACAAAAAAGACAGACCATTAAAAGATTGGATTATAGCAGTTGGATTGCATAAAGGATATGTAACAGGAAAAGTGTGGGTACAAGTACAAGAATTATTAGAAAAAAACAAAGATAAATCTTATCGAGCAAGTGCAAATAACACAAATGAAACAATATTTTCTGGAATATTACGATGTAAAAGATGTGGCAACAAAATGATACCAAAATCAAATAGACAAAATAAAAATGGAACAACAACTTATTATTATGTTTGTAGAGAAAAAGACAGAACCAAAAGAATAAATTGTAATTCTCATAATATAAAAGGAAATGAATTAGACGATAATTTTATTAAAATTTTAAAAGACATATTTGTACCAAACTCAGAAGTTTATCAAGAATTAAAAAATATGGCATTTAATCATAATCCAAAAGAAGATATAACAGAAAAAATGGAAACATTAAAAAAAGAATATGAAAAAAATGAAAAGGAGATCAAGGACTTAGCCGAAAAAGTGAAATACATTGATATTTCTGTAATTGATATTGTTAATCAAGAGTTAATAAAAGCACAAAATAAAAAAGAAGAATTAGAAAATAAAATTGATATTTTGGAACATTCAAAAAGTGAAAATAAGAAGTTGAACACCAAATTAAGTAAAGGAGAAAAATACATATTAAATATCATAGATGATTGCTTTGATATATTGGAAACCTTTGACTTGAAAGCCAAAAAAGATATACTAAATTTATTAATAGAAAGTGCTTATGGAGAAGCAGATATTATTGAAATTAACTTATTAAATACAAAAATAGCAGAAAATCAAAAGAAAATTCTGTGTAGTCAAAGTTTTGTAAATTGTTGTAACATCTTGCATTTAAGCAAAGAAAAGACTAACAATATTATGTTGTCATCAGAAAAGGGGAGCAGATGCAGTTATGACAGCAGTGTTAGCAAATCAGTGTGACATTGGGTTTGCAGGACCAGAAGCATCAATATATGTGTATAATGAAGGAAAAGAAGATTTTTGCCAAGTATTTGCCCAAATGACGCAAAAAGATGGATCATTTTTGGTAGCAAGAAATCAAAATGAAAACTTTAATTGGGAAGATCTAAAAGGAAAGATGGTAATTCCCGGAAGAAAAGGTGGGGTACCATATATGACACTAGAATATGTACTAAAGAAAAATGGCATGAATCCACAAAAAGATACAACTTTAGATGATAGCATTAAATTTGACTTAATGGCAGGTGCATTTGCTAGTGGAAATGCAGATTATGTTACATTATTTGAACCAACAGCATCTATGACACAAGAACAAGGAAAAGGATATATTGTAGCATCTGTAGGAGAAGCAGCAGGAGAAATTCCCTATACAGCATATTTTGCTAAAAAAAGTTATATCCAAGAAAACGAAGAAACGATTCAAAAATTTACAAATGCTATTTATAAAGGACAACAATGGGTAAAAGATCATAGTAGCAAAGAAATAGCACAAACCATACAAAACTTTTTTCCAGATACTGACATAAAAATGTTAGAAGCAGCTATTCAAAGTTATCAAAATATCAATGCTTGGAGTGAAACACCAGTTTTAAAAGAAGAAGCTTTTAATCGTTTAGAAGAAGTTATGATAATGGCTGGAGAATTAAAAGAAAATGTACCATATGATAAAATTGTAAATAATAAATATACACAAGAAACAGTAAAATAGATAGAATATTGAAAAATTGCCAAAAAGGCTTGTTCCATTTTGGCAATTTTTTAACTTTAATAGTAGTTTTAAAAGCTTTTTAACAGCAAAGAACTTGAAAATAAAATTTTACATATAAATTACAAAAATATATTGACAAATGGAACTGATAATGTTATATTTACTTATGAAAAGGAAGTGATTGTATGGATATTGATTATAAAGTGATTGGACAAAGGATAAAGGATGCAAGAAGAGGTAGAGGATGG
>JAAWGB010000037.1 GCA_022795075.1 Clostridia bacterium
TACTCCTTTTCATGAAGGACAATTGGGGACGGTTCTTGGCTGCTACTTTTTGGGGGGAGAATTTGGGACAATTGGGGACGGTTCTTAATTGCTCCTTTTAAGTACAATAATTATTTATATATTTAAATTTTTAATAAAAGGAGCAATTAAGAACCGTCCCCAATTGTCCCAAATTCTCCCCCCAAAAAGTAGCAGCCAAGAACCGTCCCCAATTGTCCCTTTGTCTTTTATTTCACAAAGATTGTTTTTTGTCTTTTACTGCTAATATTCAATATAATAGCTATACAAATAAAATTAGTAATTAAAGAGCTACCTCCATAACTAATAAATGGAAGTGGTACACCTGTTATTGGTAATAGACCCATTACCATTCCAATATTTTCTATCATATGAAATACAAATATTCCCGTTATTCCAGATACTATTAAAGATCCTGCCTCATCTTTAGCAGTTTTTGCTACATACAAACATTTTGTTATGAGCAACACATATAGTATGATAACAGTTCCTGCTACAACAAATCCCATTTCTTCTCCGATAACGGCAAATATAAAGTCTGTTGTTTTAGGGTATAAAAATCCTAGTTGTGTTTGGTTTCCTTTTAAAACTCCCATTCCTGTTAAACCACCTGCTCCAATGGCAAGTTTCGATTGAATGATATTATATCCTGAACCACGGGGGTCTGATTCTGGATTTAAGAAAATATCTATTCTTTTTTTGGCATGTTCTGGTAATACAAAGTTATAAATTAATGGAATAGCTACTATAATTAGTATGGTAGCTCCTATAATATATTTTTTATCAATTCCTGCTGTAATTAGCATAAATACAGTAGCCACCAAAAAGGCTGCTGCTGTACCATAATCTGGTTGCTTGATAATTAGTAAGACTGGCAGAGCTATAATAGCCAATAGAATTAATAATTGAACTGGTTTGTTGATATTTTTCTTATCTCTTTCTTGTATTTTTGTAATGGCATAGGATAAAAACAATATGGAAAATATCTTTGCAAATTCTCCTGGTTGTAAAGAAAAAAATCCAATGTCAAACCAACTAGTTGCTCCATTAATTGGTGTGGTAAATAATACAGCAATTAACAGAATAATAAAGGCTCCATAAAAAATAGGAGACATTTTGACAATTGATTTGTAATCAATTAACATCACAACTATTCCTATTACTATACTAGCAACAAGCCATATACACTGTTTATTAAATTCATCATATTCAGCTTCTTGTGTAGCAGAAAATAAAGCAACTAATCCTATTATACATAAGATTAGTACTATTATTCCGATACTCCATTCTATATTTTTTAATTCTCTTTTTCTCATTAAATCACTCTTTTACTAAAATTAATCTTCTGATTTAAGTTCTTCGTTTGTATTTTCTTCGTTTTTCTCTTCTTGTTCTTTTTCTCCATTATCAATAATAATTCCTTCTACCTCTTGTTCTTTTTGCTTGTCTTCTTTATCTGTTTTACTTTCTTTTTTGGGCTCTTTTTCTTCTTTTTGATTTTTGTTTTCAGTTTCTTTATTAGAAATTTTATTTTCTGCTTTTTTCTCTTCCTTTATTTCTTCTTGTTTGTTTTCTATTTTTACTGTATCATTTTTAATGTTTACAATTGGAATGTTAGCATATAAAGCAGGTGCTCCATTTGTACCATCTTTATTTTCTTGATTGGTAAGTCTTACATCAATAGCACTTTCATCTACATCTATGTATTTTTTAATGACTTCTATAATTTCTTGTTTCATTAACTCTAAGAAATCTGCCGAAACATTTGCTCTGTCTTGCATTAGTACTAGATGTAATCTTTCTTTGGCAGCATCTTTTGAATTAGCTACTGCTTTTTCTTCTTTTTTATTAAATTTCTTTAAAAATTTCTTTATGTTTTCAAACATTATCGTTTTTTACCCCCAAATTGCTCTTATTTTTTAAATAGTTTTTTTAATTTTGCAAAAAAACCTTTTTCATCTTTTGGCATAGTAATTTCTATTTTTTCTCCTAATACTCTTTTGGCTATTTCAATATAGGCTTTTCCAGATGGTGCTTTTTTATTTTGAATAACTGGTTCTCCTTTATTGGTTTGTGTAATGATATATTCATCATCTGGAACAACTCCAATTAATTCAATTGACAATAAATCAACAATATCATCTACATCCATCATTTCACCTTTTTTTACCATATTGGGTCTAATTCTGTTGATTACTAATTCTGGATTTTTGATTTCTGAGGATTCTAATAGTCCAATGATTCTGTCTGCATCTCGAATAGCTGAGATTTCTGCTGTTGTTACTACAATTGCTCGATTGGCTCCTGCAATTGCATTTTTAAATCCTTGTTCAATTCCTGCTGGACAATCTATTAAGATATAGTCAAATTCTTCTTTTAATTTTTCTACCAAGTTTCTCATTTGTTCTTCATTGACAGCACTTTTATCTCTTGTTTGTGCTGCTGGTAATAAATATAATTCTTTGAATCTTTTATCTTTTATTAAGGCTTGTCTTAATTTACATTTTTCTTCTACTACATCTACAATGTCATATACAATTCTGTTTTCTAATCCCATTACAACATCTAAGTTACGTAGTCCAATGTCTGTGTCTATTAATACTACTTTTTTTCCTTCTACTGCTAAACTTGAACCTAGATTGGCTGTTGTTGTTGTTTTTCCTACTCCACCTTTTCCTGATGTAATTACGATTACTTCTCCCATGTTTTTTATCATTCCCTTCTCCATAGACAAATTATACATTTGTTCAAACATATATATCATATAACGAAAAAATAAAAAAGTCAATCAATTATAACAAAAATATTGCTAAAATATTACAAAATTGTTACAAAATAATCGTGTCTGAAAAAAGGTCAAATGGAATGTTTATTCTACCAAGGAAATTCGTGAATTGAAAAAAATTGAAGTAGAAATTCTTATATTATTTTATGGAAAATGTTCAAACTTGTTTTGAAAGGGTGCCATAAAATAATGTTAGAATTTCTATGATAATTTTTTGAACGAACGAATTTCCTTGGTAGAATAAACATTCCATTTGACCTTTCGCCAATCATGCCATTAATAGATTTACTTTGTTAGATTCATAAAATCTTTTTTATACAATAAAAAATGGCCCTATAAAATAGCATTTGTATAAAAATCACTCTTTTTATACTGTCTATTTTATTGGTACCATTTTACTTTTCTAAACTTTTCCTTTTTACCATAAAGCTGCTCGAAAACCATCACAGTAGAATGAACGACTAGACTTAACGCTATAACGAGCAAAAACAGAATAATTAGAACCATTACTAATAAAATCTCCTCCACGAAGCGTACAAGGGCTGTTACTATCACCAGTATATTCCAAAGTCCATTCCTCTAAATTTCCACCTATATCATATATATTTAATGTACTATTTTTTTGCACACTTCCAGTTGTCACTAAAACATTACTACCACTTAATTTTAGAATATCAGAAGTCATTACATCCAAAAACGCTGTACCATTATTCATAGAATACTTTCCTCTTGTTATCGTGAAATCAGCATTTGAATAATTTCCCCATGTAGTGGAATCTTCTTTTATTTGTGCTAGTGTCTTCCCTTGTTTTGTTTCAATATATTTTAGCATTAAATCCCATTGAATACCAAACAGCAAGCTACTAGTTTTCCCATTGGTTGCTAACTGGGTGGCTCTTTCTTGTGCCTGTTTACCTATTACATAATTATAAGGATACGCATTTCTTTGTATAACTGGTGTTGTTAAGGTATCTGACACAGAAGTCCTGAATGTCTGTGTTCCTACTTCATATCTTCCAACATAAAATCCGCCCTTTTCATATACACTTTTTAACATAGAATTTTTCCAATTATCATAATCCTCACTGGTTTGAAATCCATGTTGTTCTTCTGCATACCAACTATCCATATAAGGATTCGTTCTATAATCACTTACATAAGTTTGCATATCTTTTTCAATATTAGTATAATCTTCACTTGACTGAGCTGTTGTATAGATTGATTTTGGTACTTCTATCCATACCCATTCATTTTCATTGCTATCTTTTACAACCAGTCCTTCATTGATTGTATTTTCTCCTGGTGTTTGCGATACCTGAAATCCT
Source organism: Clostridia bacterium (assembly GCA_022795075.1). Lineage (GTDB taxonomy): Bacteria > Bacillota > Clostridia > TANB77 > CAG-508 > CAG-269. The sequence goes on from JAAWGB010000037.1 coordinate 4,129, forward strand.
TTTGGAATATAAGCTGTATCTTCATTTTTATCTTGATAGATTCCTTCCTTATCATATACAGGTGACCAGTTTTGTAACCCTAAATAGATTACTTCTTGACTGTTTACATTTGTATCTTCATAATAACCATGATAAGTATTAACACTTTGAATAAATTCTTCTTTTTGGTTTGTATCAATTCTTACATTAATCGGTATTTGCGTTATGTTTTCATCAACTGGTATCCATTTATAGGTTTTACTATTATCAGCATTTCTTATCAAAATTCCTATCTCTTTTGTTCCTGATTGATAATAAAATCCTTCTGGAATCTTGATACCTTCTTTATATCTTAAATCAACAGCCTCTTTATCTACCTTATCAGCGGTATAATTAGTATAAAATACTTTTTCATCTACAGTAATACCTGCTACATAAAAAATATTATGACTTACTTCATTAATAATATATAAATCTGTATAATTTTGGGCTTGTTCATCTGTTAGTGTTTTAAAAGATTTTATTTTTTCAAAATCCCTTCCCTTATTTAAGGTTAAGCTTTCTATAGCTGATAAGTCAATTACTAAAAAGTCTCCCAAATCGACTGTATCGCTAATCATGTTTGCTTCTTTTAGATGTTTGATATTCGTATATTTTACACTTGCAGGAATTTTACCATTTTGAGCATAATAAATAGAAATTTTATCTTTTAAGTTATCAATATCACTTTGCATAGCTTTTAAATTTTCCAATTTAAGGTGATCTTTCGCATTATAGATAATAACATTAGCCAGTATAATTAATACTGCTATTGCTACTGTCAAAGAAATTAAGGTAACTCCTTTTTCTTTTTTGATCTTTTCTTTTATCATTGGCACATTCTCCTATTTTTATCTTTAGTATTAGTTTACTATTTATTTTATTTAATTTCAATACTTTTTTCTTTTAAGTTTCAGATTTTTCTATCAATTCATAAATCTTATTTCTTTTTTCATAAATCCTATCTTCCTTTATGAAAATTCCCCAAAGAACTAAAACAATCAAAAATATAGCAATATTCTCAACTTGATAAATAACAATACTAGCTATAAAAGTTATTAACATTAAAGTTATAAAAGACAAACGATTCGTATATTTTTCTGCCTTAACTTTTCCCAAAAGCATATGTAAAACTCCCTTTATCATTCTTCCACCATCTAAAGGATAAATTGGTATGAAATTAAACAAAACCAATAATAAATTAGCATATATTGCCATTAATCCTTCAAAAACATTCATATTCATTTGTAAAATAATTAATATAATTGCAACATTTGTAATTGGTCCAGCTAATGCGACTAATATCTTTTTTAATTCTAATTGATTTCCACACTTTATTTTGCAATTATAATCTTTTGGTGTTAATTTAAAAGAAATAGCTACACCATATGGCATAATTTCCATTTTTTCTGGTTTCATACCTAAAAATAGTCCTGCTATTAAATGTCCAAACTCATGAAGAATAGCAAAAAACATAACCATTGCATAAATTTCTATCTGTTTGGTAAAATAAAATAAAATGATAAACAGAAATATTTTTAAATCAATTCTAAATCGCATACATTTCCTCCCTTATAAATCCAAAATACTTTGTGGATTTACTGTCCTTTCTGAATATCGAATCTCGAAATGTAAATGTGGCCCAGTCGAATTTCCAGTTGACCCCACCTCTGCGATTTCTTGCCCTCTTTCAACTTTATCTCCTTGTTTAACATATAAATTATTACAATGTGCATAAATAATACTAACTTCACCAATTTGAATTTTTAAATGTTTTCCGTAATCTCCTTCCTCAGAAGCCAAAACAACTTCTCCTTCTGTAGCAGATACTATTTTTGTTCCCAAATTAGCTGCAATATCTGTCCCTGTATGATTTTTCGGAACATTTCCTGTGGCTGTATCTCTTTGTCCATAACTAGAACTAATTATTCCTTGTATTGGTTTGATAAAATCTGTCGTATTTTTTACATTTTGTATGTCTTGTTCTTCTTGTGATAAATTCTCTACTTTTGGTTCATCCAATACCCCTTCTGCTCCACCTATTCCTTCTTGATTGATTGGTTCATTTGGCTGATTTTCTACTACTGATTTTTCTTGCTTTTTTTCTTCTATTTGTTCTTTGTTATCTTCTTGTTTCATCAATCCCATCACTTGATTTTTAATCATCTCATATAATTCTATAAAATTGGTATCATAAGAAAGAATCTCATTAGCTTTATTAATAAAATCTTCTGAAAATACATATTGATTATTTTGTATCATATAAATGATTAAATAAATAGATATACAAATTAACATTTGTATAATCATCTTTTTTAATAATTTAATATCCTTTTTATCATTTACTGCTACCTTAGCAACAGGTCTTGTTTCTCCTTGTCTTCTTCTTTGATAAATTTCTTCAGCTCGTCTTATTTTTTCTTCTACTGTCATAACCCTTTCCATAAAAACACCTCTTCCTTTGTTTTATCACATAATCTAATAAACTTATTAAATAGTATGATATAAGAAGAGGCATTATGACTCATTTTATAACAAGTAATATTGCTTGTATAATAATGATAATACTTGATAAATAAGCATAATTTTTTAATCTACTATATTTTCTATCATTTTTGATTGTTTTATATTGTTTCATATTTTGATTATTTTCTAGTTTGGAAATATAGCTAGATACTAGCATTTCCGCTTCTTTTAAAATATAATCTTTCCCCTTTTTACTAACTTCTGATTTTTCTATCTGATTCTTTTTTTCTATTTTTTGTAATTTTTTTACTTTTTTGCTAGATTTCAAAATCACGATTGCTTCCTCTACTAAGTTAGATGGCAAATTTTTTAAAACTACCATGTTTTTCATCTTACTAGTTTCCATATATGTACCTCCCTCATCTAAAGTTTTTCCACTTTTTTGGGAGTTATACAAATTTCTAGAGCAAATAAAAAAACAAAGTAATAAATCTTAGTCTATTACTTTATTTTTTAGTTTTTTACTTTACTTTATTATAAAGATTATCTTTAACAATTTCTTCTAATTCTTTTTTAATTTCTTTTTGTGTCATTGTATTTACTGGCTTATAATTTCCTTTACTATCATAATCTGCTGGATTGCTACTTTTATAAGAAGAACTACTATTACTTTTCTTAGAAGAACTACTGCTACTTCCAGAATAACTACTATTGCTTTTACTTGAATAACTACTATTTCCTCCATAAGAACTACTACTTGATGAATAACTATTATTACTACTTCCTCCATAATAACTGCTATTGTTGCTTGTTAAATAATTACTATTCGTATTTTTTCTATAAGAACTACTACTATTTAATCCTTTTACTGTCATTCCTATAATTCCAAAAAATACACTTACTGCAATGATTCCTATTACTACTATTTTTTCTTTATTCTGTTTATCCTTTTTTGATTCTACTTGATTTTGTTCCATGTTTTCTTCCCCTTTCTATTAAAAATCTCAAAAAACTGTAAATACTAGCACCACACATGTACATAATAATATCTAACACATCACATACACTATTCTTTTTGTATAATGGTGTTATAAATTCCCAATATATACTACAAATAATTATTACTATGTATATATTTTTTCCTTTTAACTCTTTTCCATAAAAAGATAATAGAAAATTTGAAAATGCTAATAATAAGATAGGTGCCAATAAATCATTAAAATATCCCATAAAAAAGATATTTTCTGTTTTTTTTAGTAAGTTATGATTTATTAAATAAATCATAAAAACTATTATAAAAATGATAATATTAAAACAGCGACAATAATTGCTCCTACTACGCCAAAAAAACCCATTTTTTACTACCTCCTTTTGGTTCGTTTTTTCATTTTTCAATTGTTACCTCTTTTCTTTGTGTTTTGTCTTTTCAATTATATCACAGGTTTTTCGTTTTATGTCCTTTTGTTATGTATATTGTTTGCCATTTTTATTCTTATAACAATACCTGAATTTTTTTTAATATTGTAGCTTTTAGAAAATATACATGATATAATAGACGTGAGGTGATAGTATGAAAAAAATAGTTTTTACTATTTTATTTATTTTACTTACTAGTTGTCCCATATTAGTAAATGCAAAAGCATCTAATAAACCAAATGAAAACTTTGCAAATTTGGTCTTTTTTGCTTATTATGATGGTACAAATGATGAAATACAAGAAGATTTAAAATATTATGAAAATAATAATGATATGCTAATTGATCTTTATAACGGTAATACTAAACGAAGTTTTACCAATTATCTAAAAGAAGTATCTTATGGAAAATTTAATGCTAAAATTATCTTTCCACAATTAGAAAATGGCATTATTAAACCAATTAAATTAAATATCAATATCAAAGATTCTTATGAAAGAAACAATGATACTATATTAATTGACCAAATTGTTGCTACTTATCCATCTATTAGTAACCAAATAGTGGATTATAATAATGATGGTTTTATTGATAATTTAACCATTATTATTAAAAGTAGAAGTGGTTATACTGCAGCAAATCAGTCTACTTTTACATCACATAAAGCAGATTATCCAGGAACAAAAAATTATTTAAATAAATTGATTGGAACTTACAATATTATTAGTACCGCATCTATTGAAAATAATAAATCTGGAGTTATTGCACATGAATTCTTACATTCTCTAGGATATCCTGATTTATATAGAAATGGTTCAGCAGATGATTACCCTGTTCATGTTTGGGATATTATGGCTTCTGCTAATCAGGGTATGTCTTATCCTTTAGCTTATTTAAGAAAAGCCATAACCAATTGGGTTGATATAGAAACTGTTACAGAAAGCAAAACATTAAGATTAGATTTACAATCAAATAAAGATGGAAATCAAGCTTATATCCTAAAATCTCCTTTAAATGATTATGAATATTTTGTTGTCGAATACAGAAAAAAAGACCTTAGTATTGACCAATTAGACAGACATATTGGGGGATCAGGAATCATCGTTTATCGTGTAGATACTACCGTCGATGGTTATAGTAACCATTATGGAGAAACAGGAGTTTATGTATTTAGACCACAAAGTGGTTTTGAAACAGAACAACAAAAAGTTTACAACGCTCATCTTTCAGTTGAATCTGGAAGAACTAGTATTGGTTCTTCTAATATGAATTTAGGTTTAAAAGACGGTGCTCTTACCTTTTCTGACGGAAGCAATTCTGGCATTGTAATAAAAAATGTATCTTCAACAGATGGACCTTATATGACATTAGATGTTGAAATACCAAAAGCAGAAAACTTTGATTTATGGAAAAACAAAAATTTTCCTGATTTAATTGGAGGAAATGCCCATAAAAATATAACCCTTGCAAATTATAACAATACTTTATATGCTTTTTCTTATGCTAATAATAAAGTCTATGCACAAAGCTTAGAAAACAACAAATGGGTTACAAAAGGCTCTTATAGTAATATAAAAACAGAAACCTTTACTACGATTAAAGTGGTAGAATCCAATCATGAATTATATTTAATCGCAAATAATACAAATGCTATTAATGTTTATAAATGGAATACTAGCAATCATACATGGACTTTATTTTCTTCCTATCAAGAAACATTAAATGAATTTGATGTAAGTGTTATTAATAATAAAATATATATTGCTGGTTCAACCTCTAACAATGCTATATTATATGTGTTAAATAACAATACCATTTCTAAACTTGGAAACTATCATAGTGGGATAAATGGTATTCCTAGAATTGGAGAAATCAACAATAAAGTTTATGTTTCTATAAAAAGCATGCAAGGAGATTTATTGTTATATCAATATGATGCTAATAAATTTACTCCAATTAACACTGGTATTAATACAAATAATTATGATTTAAAATCATTGGATAATAAACTATATATTGTATTAGGAACTGATTATAATAATAATAACATTTCTTTGAAAAAATATGACGGAAATAATTGGGAAACCATATCTTCTTCTCTTAAATTGTCTTTTCCTAATATGGTTATAAGTCAAGGGAATTTATACATATTAGGTACAGATAATAATAATTTATATACCTATTCTTATCACGAAAATACTAAAAAATTCACAATGGAGGGAACAATTGTTGACACAGGATCACCTTTTTATGATACTTCCTTAGTTGCTTTAAACAATTCTATTTATGTTGGTATTAAAAAATCGGATGATACATTACTGGTCAAAGCAAAAGAAACTGTCAATAGTCTAATTTCTTTGAATATCACACCTCCTAATAAAATTACCTACGAAATAGGAGAAAAATTAGATAAAACTGGATTAAAAGTAATTGCTAACTATACAAATGGACAAAAAGAAATCAACAATTATACGATTACCAATTTTAATACCGATAAAATTGGCACCTATAATGCTACCATTACTTATGAAGGATTTTCTAATACATTTACTTATCATGTAATAAAGAAAAACGACGATACTGATAAAGATAATTTGGCTAAAATAGAAAATGGAAAATATGTAATACGATCTGCTTTAGATGATAATAAAGTTTTAGATATTCAAGGTGGTTCTAAGACAAGTGGAACCAATGTACAATTATATGATTATAACGCTTCTGATGCACAAGTTTGGAATATTACATATTTAAAAGATGGCTATTATACAATCAGTAGTCAAATCAATCATGAATTGGTTTTGGATGTATCCTATGGTGCAAAAGAAAATGGTACAAATGTTCAAGTTTATAGTAACAATAATAGTATTGCTCAACAATGGCTTATAAAAGAAACAGGAGATGGTTACTATTACTTAATTTCAAAATGTAATAATTTAAATTTGGACATTGTAGCAGCTCAAACAATGAATGGAACAAATATCCAAATGTATCAGGGTAATGGAACAAGAGCCCAAAAATTTAAATTAGATAAGCTAGATCGAACAATAGAAGATGGAAATTATGTTATAAGATCTGCTTTAGATAATAACAAAGTTTTAGATGTTGAATATGGTTCCAAAACAAGCGGAACAAATGTACAATTATATGACTATAATGGTTCTAATGCACAAATTTGGAATATTACATATGTAAAAGATGGCTATTACAAAATAAGTAGTCAATTAGATAATAATCTAGTTATTGATGTATCAGGTGGCAGTAAAAATAATGGTGCAAATGTTCAAGTTTATAGTAATAATAACAGCAAAGCTCAACAATGGTTCATAAAAGAAGCTGAAAATGGTTATTATTACTTAATTTCAAGATGTAATGTTTTAAATTTAGATATTACATCAGCACAAACAAAAAATGGAACAAATATTCAAATGTATAAAGGTAATTTTTCAAAAGCTCAGAAATTTAAATTAGATAAAAATTAAAATTTTATATTTGATATATAAACTTGCAAATTTTTTAATGACATGTATAAAAAAGCACCACATACGCTTTTGCTTAAGCTATGTAGTGCTTTTTTATTTGCTCAAAACAATATCCAAAGTTATAATTAAGGCAACTGCTATGATAGGTAACTGTTACTAGTCCAAACTATTCAAATTTACTCTCTAATAATTTCTATATCTGCATTTGCACGATGAAAACTTTTGCTATCCAATCCTAAAGACAAATCTCTAATAACATTATTATTTTCTTTTATACTCCTTATTCCTGTTTCAAATATGTCTGTGCTTTTCGAAAAAATGTAGTATTCACCTAAATTAAAGTCTTGATTATTATAGTTTTTTAATATTTTATTTCCTAATGGATCTACTAAAATCCATTTGTTATTAATATAACATTCACAAAAATGATGTCCCTTTGTAGGAGTCTGAATATTATTTTGTATGTCTTCTACAAACTTTTTTCTAACAGTTTGTAAATGAATTGTTGGAATTTTTTTTTCTCTAGCTATCGATTCAAACAGTAAGGCAAAATCGCTACATCCAGTATATATTCCACTATTTATAATTTGTGAAGCCGTTCTTGTAAATTTTATACTATTATTATTTTCATGTTTTAAATTATTTTCCATCCAATACAAGATTCTATTTATGACTATTATTGAACAATTATCCCCTTGTATATTGTTTGCTGTATTAGAAATCTTGTCATTTGGTAATGTTTGTTGTCCATTTTTTAGAAACTCTTCTTTTATATCTTCTGTGTAATCTATATTTTTGAAAAATCCGTTAAACATATTTTCCCCCTTAGTATATTAATCTATTTTTATAAATATATTTTAACATAACTATTTAAATTGTCAAAAATATACACATAAAAACCTTACTATATTCAAAAAATATAATAAGGTTTTTCACATTTAGTTTATTTCTTAATTCCAAAATAAATTATTGCAATAGTTACAGATTTTTCACTAATCTTTCTTCAAATCATGTGATGAATATTTATTTATTGCTATTGGTAATATTTATTATATATTTTCACTCTTTCAACACTTTTGTAATCCTTATGCACTCTTTAATTCTAAGCGTAATTTATCGGCAATCATCGCAATAAATTATCTTTAAACTTCATCCTCTATTAATAAATTTATTTTTGTGTACACTATTAGAACATTTAGATAAAAAGGATTAAAGTTTTATATTTGACATATAATGGAATATGTGCTATTATATAGTTATATTAGGATGAGTCCAGTTCTGCGGATGTCATTCGTTCTGTATGTGTACTGCAACTACACATACTTTTTTTATGCAAAAAAACAGAGTAGACTGCAACTTCTACTCTGTTTTGACTTATGTATAAATACATTAGTCTTCGGTTTTGTCTTGTTGTTTTGCCTTGATAGCTTCATCTTTTTCTTTCAAAAGCATTTCCACTAACTTCAAAACAAGTTCTGCGTTTATCATCCTGTTCTCACCCCTTTCTACCTTTTAGAAAAAGGTTGGTAATATTTTACAATACATTTCAGTAAAAAACAATGCAAATAGACATATTTCTATAATTTTATTAATCTTAATTCTAGTATAGTTTTTAAAATTATTTACATTTGCAATATAATTTTTTATATGTGATTCCATTACTTGATTAGAATTCTTAATATTACATTCATCCTTTAAATATTGTAAAAATAGTTTTAAAGTTTGGTCATAACTTCTAATTGTCTTTGTTGCTAATCCTTTATAATCACAATAAGAAAAAAAATCATCCACCTCCATATCAATTTTTTCCATACAAAAAACCTCCAATCTTTATTAAATTTCATTCTAAACATTTCTAGAATTCATTCAATAAATTTTGGAAGTTTATTGCTTTTATTTATTTTAGTTTATTGCATTCCAAGCGAATTTCCTACTACATTTATTACCAATAAGTCACAATTAGTTGGTAATAGTCGCAGATTATATAATTGTTCTATTACTTACTATCAATATTTTATGCACTCTTTAACTCTAATCTCAACTTATCTGCTATCATTGCGATAAATTCTGAATTTGTTGGCTTACCTTTAGCTGCTGAAATGGTATAACCAAAAATACTTTCCACTGCCTCTTGCTGACCACGTCCGCCAAGCAACTTCAATAGCATGTCGAATAGCACGTTCTACCCTACTTGATGTTGTATTGTATTTGGCAGCAATTTTGGGATATAAACTTTTCGTAATTTGATTAATTACATCAATATCATTTACTACCATCATAATGGCCTCTCTTAAATACTGATATCCTTTAATATGTGCTGGCACACCCACTTCATGAATAATATTTGTTACTAGTGCCTCTAGGTTTTCCTCTTTTTTTCCTTCATTTTCTGGTAATTCAATATACTTTTGTCTTGGTTCCCTAACCAAAAAATTAGTTCCTGTTTGACTTGGTCTAAAGTATTTAATTTCTCTAATTCTTTGAATTAATATCTCAATATCAAAAGGTTTCACTATGTAATAATCTGCACCTGCTACAATAGCTTTTTGTGTTATTTTGTCTTGTCCTACTGCTGACAACATAATACAAGTAGGTTTTTTATCTATTTTTATCATATTTACTTTTTCTAATACTCCTAAACCATCTAAATGTGGCATAATTACATCTAATAAAACAACATCAGGCATCGTATTTGATATCATATCAACTGCTTCATTTCCATCCTTTGCAACTGCTATTACCTCCATATCTTCTTGACTATTAATATAAGAAGATAATGTATGGCTAAATTCTTGGTTATCATCAGCGATTAAAATACTTATTTTCTCCTTCATTTTTCCCTCCTAAATCGTAATTTTTCAACAGTTCTTATTATAAGCATTAATCCAAGGAAAAGCAATAGTTTATGGAAGATTCTTCCATTTTCTTTATGAAACTACTTTTTTCATATACTTTTCGTAATATATTTTTTAGTTATTTCTTCTATATCTTTTAAAATGATAGCTTTTGTTTCAAAATCTTTCAATAATTTTTCTTTTTTCTCATCTTCTAATTCTATTTTACAACTAATTAATTCACTATATTCTACATTTGTTATAAAAATATTGTTATTTTTACAATAATATTTAAAATTATCAAAGTCACCATATTTCATAGTAATTAAGATTTCTACTCCTTCACATTTTTTTATTTTACTACTGTTTTCGATAGCTTTTAACAAACTATCTGAATAAGCTCGAACTAATCCACCAGTTCCTAACAATATTCCTCCAAAATATCTTGTTACAACTACTGCTACATTTGCTAAATTATTTTTTTGTAAAATGGTTAGCATGGGAGCTCCTGCTGTTCCAGATGGCTCTCCATCATCACTTGATTTTTCAAATATTTTACCACCTTCTTGAACTCTGTACGCTATACAATTATGTCTTGCATCATGATATTTTTTCTTGATTTGTTTCATTCTATCTTCTGCCTCTTTTATACTCTCAATGGGAAATAAATTGGCTATAAACTTTGATTTTTTCTCTACTAGTTCTACTTGAACCATTTCTTTGATTGTAAAAAACTCCATTTATTTTGTCTCCTATTCTAACACAATATATCTATAGCATTTTTTATTTTCTACTGTCAATCTTAAGTTATTATGCCAAAAAAGATGACAGTATTGAACTATTTATGCTATTGTAATAAGCCTGCTGTATAACCTGTTGAATATGCAATTTGTAAATTAAAACCACCTGTATAACCATCTACATCAATAATTTCTCCTGCAAAATATAATCCCTTTACCTTTTTAGACTCCATTGTTTTAGGATTAATTTCCTTTATAGAAATACCACCACTTGTAATAATAGCCTCTTCAATCGGTCTAAACCCCTTTATTTTCATAGTAAAATTTTTTAACAACTTAACCAAACTTTTCCTCTCTTCTTTTGTAATCTTATTGACAATTTGACTTTCCTTAATACTACTTTTGTTTATCATTACTGCTATCATTTTTTGCGGTAATAATTTATCTAAACTATTTTTAAATTGCTTATTAGAAAACTCTTGAAAATCTCGAATTATTCTTTGATCTAATTTCTCCTCTGATAAAGCAGGTTTCAAATCAATCTGCAAAGCTATTTTTTGTTTGTTTAACTTTTCATCTATTTGTTGATATCTAACTAAATGTGCAGAAGAACTTAAAATTACAGGTCCTGAAACACCAAAATGAGTAAACAACATTTCACCAAAATCTTCATAAATATTTTTACTTGTTTCCATATCTAGTAGCTTTATCTTTACATTTCTTAAACTTAACCCCTGTAATTGTTTACAAATATCTTTATCATAACATTCCAAAGGAACCAAAGAAGGTTTGATTCTTGCTATGGTATGACCCAATTGCTGGGCTAAGTAATAACCATCTCCTGTTGAACCTGTTAATGGATAACTTTTTCCTCCTACAGCCAAGATAATTTTATCTGCTTGAATGGTTCCATGATTTGTTTTTACTCCTATTACTTGATTTCCTTCTTCTTTTTCCTCCATTAAAATTTTTGTAACTTCTGTATGATATTGAATTTCAACCTTCAATTCTTTTAATTTTTTAGTAAAACATTTTAAAACATCTTGTGAACAATCCGTTATTGGAAATATCCTATTTCCTCTTTCTTCTTTTACTACTAAACCTTGTTCTTTTAAAAATTGAATGATATCTTGATTGGTATAGTTTTGATAACAACTATACAAAAATTTTCCATTACCAGGTGTATTTTTGATAAATTCTTCCATATCTAAAGAAGATGTAATATTACATCT
>JAAWGB010000038.1 GCA_022795075.1 Clostridia bacterium
AACAAATCAAAGATTGGATGAAACAAATGTAAGAATAGATGAAACAAATCAAAGATTGGATGAAACAAATGTAAGAATAGATGAAACAAATCAAAGATTAGATGGAACAAATGTAAGAATAGATGAAACAAATGAAAGAGTAACAGCGTTGGAAGAAGGTCGCAAGAAAGATAGGAGAGATATTTTAGTAGTATTAGATACCATGGAGAAAAGTATTAGTAATCAATTTTCAGAAATGAAAGAATATTTTGATGCTAAATTTGATAAAGTATTTTCGGCACAAAGATTAAGTGATATAGATGATGAACAGTTTAAAAAATTATTTTGTTCTCATGAAAAGAGACTTAATTTTTATAATGCAAGACTAAACTATCTAGAAGAATGGAAAAAACAATTTGACTTAGGTGAATATACAGCAGTATAAACAGTTAAAAAAATAGCTGTAAAAATATCAATAAAAAAGTGTTGCAAAATTGATAAAATGTGATATAATATTTAGTAATAAAAGAAAAAAACGATAACAAGGAAAAGTAAATAATGTAATATCTTTAAGAGAGCCAAAGGTAGCTGAGATTTTGGTAAGTAAAGATTATTGAATATCACCTTGTTAGTTGTTAAACTGAAATTAAAAAATAAGATTAAGTTTAATCGTATTCCTGCGTTAAAGGAGAATAAGAGAGTGGATTGTATAGTATTTTATATAATTACTAAAATAGGTGGTACCGCGGAAGTTAAAAACTTTTCGTCCTAATTAATTAGGATGAAAAGTTTTTTTGTATAAATTTTAAAAGCATAAGTTAGAAAAAATGGAAACAAAATTTGATTTTTGTTACAGTTCACCTAAGAATAAATTAGATGATTCAAAGACTAGAATAACAATATTGATTCGGATTTTCGGTTACCCTACAGGACGCTAAGAAATATTAAAAATAAAGCTAACGATACCCGAAAACAGGACGGCTTTCATCTGTATTTTTAATATTTCTAAAGCTATTTTAGGTCACATTCAAATCCTCAAAAATATTGTTATTCTTGTCTTTTGTAAGTTTGAATGGTGCTAGTAGTGAACGGTAACTGATTTTTATGAAAATAAATATTTCTATATAGATAATAAAAATCAAAAAATAGAAAAATAAAAAAAGGAGGATAAAAAATGAGAGAACTAAAAATCAAAGGAATTTACAAACATTTTAAAGGAGATTACTATTTAGTAGAAGATATTGCTTATCATAGCGAAACCAAGGAAAAGATGGTAGTATATAGACATTTATATGGAGATACTTCTTTATTATGTGTTAGGCCATTGGATATGTTTTTATCAGAAGTAGACCATGATAAATATCCAAATGTTAAACAAAAATACAGATTTGAGTTACAAGAAATTGAAAGTGTAAATAAGTAAATCATAAAGAGGAGGAATGAAAAATGTATAAAAAAGTTGAGTTAAAAAATGGCTTTGTAGGAATGGAAAAAGAGGTTGCAAAGATATGGAAAGACAAAGATATTATTAAAAAGAATTTTGCTATGAATGAGGGAAAAAAGTATTTTACTTTTTATGATGGACCACCAACTGCCAATGGAAAGCCACATGTGGGGCATATTGAAACAAGGGTAATGAAAGATATTATCCCAAGATATAAAGTTATGAAAGGTTATCAAGTAATTCGTAAAGCTGGTTGGGATACACATGGACTTCCAGTAGAACTTGAGATTGAGAAAAAGTTAGGTATTTCAGGAAAAGAACAAATTGAAGAATATGGTGTAGAAAAGTTTGTAAAAGAATGTAAAAATAGTGTTTTTACGTATGTTTCTATGTGGGAAGAAATGACAAATAAAGTAGGCTTTTGGGTAGATATGGAACATCCCTATGTCACCTATCATAACGACTATATTGAATCTGTATGGTGGGCACTAAAACAAATGTGGGAAAAAGATCTTTTATATGAAGGACATAAAGTTATGCCTTATTGTCCAAGATGTGGGACAGCTCTTTCTTCACATGAGGTAGCGCAGGGGTATAAGGATGTTAAGGATTTAACTTGTATTGCTAAATTTAAAATTGTTGATGAGGATAAATATATTTTAGCATGGACAACAACACCATGGACGTTACCTTCTAACTTGGCTCTTTGTGTAAATCAATCTTATGATTATGTGGAAGTAAAGGCTAATATTGGAACAGAGGAAGAACCACTTTTGGAAACTTATATTTTAGCAAAAGATTTACTAGATACTGTTTTAAAAGAAACACCTTATGAAATTATTAAAACTTTTAAGGGAAAAGATTTACTTGGAACAAAATATGAAAGATTGATGCCATGGGGAGATATTAAAGGTAAGGCTTTTGAAGTGATTCATGGAGACTATGTTAATTTAGAAGATGGTACAGGAATTGTTCATATTGCCCCTGCTTATGGAGAAGATGATAGTTTGGTGGCAAAACAAAATGATATTACTTTTATTAATTTGGTTGATAAAACAGGAAAATTTGTAAAAGAAGTAGAACCTTGGGCAGGCAGATTTGTAAGAGATTGTAATGAAGATATTTGCGAATGGTTAAAAGAACAAAATAAATTATTTAGTAAAGAAAAACATTTACATTCTTATCCACATTGTTGGAGATGTGATACACCACTTCTTTACTATCCAAAAGAGAGTTGGTTTGTGGCTATGAGCAAACTAAGAGATGAACTAATGGTCAATAATAACCAAGTAAATTGGTACCCAGATACCATTCGAACAGGAAGATTTGGAAAGTTCTTAGAAAATGTTATTGACTGGGGAATTTCAAGAGACCGTTATTGGGGAACGCCACTTCCCATTTGGACGTGTGAGGATGAGAATTGTAAGCATCAAGAATGTATTGGTTCCATTCAAGAATTGAAAGAAAAAGGAATCGATGTACCAAGTGATATTGAGTTACACAAGCCTTATATTGATAATATTGAATTAACTTGTTCACAATGTGGTAAAAAAATGCACAGAGCCAAAGAAGTAATAGACTGTTGGTTTGATTCTGGTTCCATGCCTTTTGCCCAATGGCATTATCCATTTGAAAATAAAGAAATGTTTGCTAACAATTTTCCTGCTGGATTTATTTCAGAAGCGGTTGACCAAACGAGAGGATGGTTTTATACATTAACCGCAATTGGAACAGCTTTATTTGGCAGAACACCATTTGAAAATTGCATTGTATTAGGTCATGTTTTAGATGAAAAGGGACAAAAGATGTCTAAATCCAAAGGTAATGGTGTTGATCCAATGGAATTACTAGATACAGTAGGAGCAGATGCGACTAGATGGCATTTTTATACTTGTAGTAGTCCTTGGCTTCCTACAAGATTGGGACTAAATAATGTACAAGAAACAGCAAGAGGATTTTTAAGTACATTATGGAATGTATATTCTTTCTATGTGCTATATGCCCAAATTGATCAATTTAATTCATTACAATATAAAGACTTCCAGTCAACTAATATTATGGATAAATGGATTCTTTCAAAGTTAAATACGTTAGTCAAGGAAGTAGATGAAAAATTAGCGCATTATGATATTACATCAGCAGCTTTGCAAATTGAAAACTTTACAGATGAACTTTCAAACTGGTATGTACGTAGAAATAGAGAAAGGTTTTGGTTAACCCAGTTAAATGATGAAAAAATTGGAGCATATTGTACATTATATCGTGTATTAACAACTTTAGTAACAATATCAGCACCATTTATACCTTTTATGACAGAAGAAATTTATCAAAATTTGGTTGCAGGATTAGATGAAAATCTACCAGAAAGTGTACATTTATGTTTGTGGCCAAAGGTAAATGAAGATGAAATTGATAAAGACTTGGAAAAAGAAATGGATTTAGCCTATAAAATTGTTAAACTTGGTAGAGGTGCAAGAAATATTGCTAATATTAAAAATAGGCAACCACTTTCAAAAATGTTAATTTCAATGGATACTTTACCAACTTATTATGCTGATATTGTAAAAGAAGAGTTAAATATTAAAGAAATTGAGTTTGGGGCTGAGATGTCTGACTATGTAAATTTTGAGATTAAGCCAAATTTACCAGTATTAGGAAAAGAATATGGAAAATTAATTCCAAAAATCAAACAAGAAATTGCTAAGAAAAATCAAATGGATTTAGCTAATACAATAAAAAATGGTGGAGTTGAGTATATTGAAATTGAAGATACACAAATTGCTTTACAGGCAGAAAATCTATTAGTAACTATGCAAGGAAAAGAAGGATTCGCTTTTAGTGGAGAAGGTGAAATTGGTGTGGTATTAGATACCCATATTTCTCAAGAATTAAAAGAGGAAGGATTGGTTAGAGAAGTTTTGTCTAAGGTTCAAAACATGAGAAAAGATAAAGGCTTTGAGGTTTTAGATAAGATTCGTCTTTATGTATCTGAAAATGAGATGTTAGAAGCAGTAATTAGAAAGAATGAAGAAGTGATAAAACATGATACCTTGGCTACAGAAGTTATTTATAATGAAAATAGAAATACTTATACACAAACCAATATTAATGGCGAAAGTTTAAACATTGATGTTGAAGTTGTTTAATTAAAATAATTGGTCAGTGAAGTGTAACCAAATAATAGATAAAAATGAAAAACTACTTGCAATAATTATGTAAATATGATACAATACAATAGTAACAGAAAATTGTAGTAGAAAGGAGCACGTATGTATAAGGTAACAAGCACAAAAGGAGAAATTTTTTTCGTAACTGATGGAAAGGAAACATACGGTTTTACCCTGAGAGGGAAGGAGGTCTTTCCCATAACAGGTGATGCTCACGGCTTTGAGTATGAAGCTACAAAAGATGCTATTGAGCAATACAAGGCATCTCATAGGTGAATCCCCCGCTTCAGCGGGGTTATTTTTTATACATTTTTTTCAGAGATATAAATATAAAATAGTATTGAAAAAAAGATACATCATTGATATGCTATGAATGATAAATAAAAGGAGGAAAAAAATGGAAGAAAATCAAAATTTAAATTCAGTTTCAAATAAAGAAACAACTAAAATGAATCCAAATTTAAATGGAAAGAAAAAAGGAAAGGGAAAAATATTGCTAATAATAGTAATATTACTAATAATAGCAATTGTAGGAGGACTTATTTATTATTTTGCAATTTATACAAAACCAGATAAAATCTATAAAAGATTGGTACAAAGTTCAATTAATTCTTATACAAATAAAAGAATGAGTATGGATTATCAAACATTTAAAACATCTTTAAAATTAAATACAAAATTAGATTTACAAAACAATCAAATTGATCCAAACATGCTAGATTTAATTAATCAAACAACGATAGGAATGGATTTACAAGCAGATAATGAGCAAAAGCAATTTTTAATGAATATAAAAGCAGATTATGATAAAGACAGTTTACTAGATTTTGAAATGTATTCAAATGTAGACAAAGAAGAAACTTATATGCAATTAAAAAATTGGTTTGATAAATATATTGTAGTAGAAAATTTAAATGAAGAATTTTATACATCATTAAGAGAATTATTAACCAATCCAAAAATAGAATCTAGTAAAAAGCAAAACATACATAAATCTATGAAAATTGTAAAAGAAGAATTAACTAATGCAATTAAAAAAGAATATTGTACAGCACAAAAAGAAGATATAACAGTAAAAGGTAAAACCATTCATGCAACCAAAAATACTTTAAAAATGAATGTAGGGCAATTAAAAAAAGAAATGGAAACAGTTCTTAATCATTTAAAAGATAATCAAGAATTTATGGAGTGTTTTAAAGATCAAGACAAAATATTAGATATGTTAGATAATTTTTCAAATCAATTAGAAGAGATAGAAGATGAGGATTCTACAATAGAAATAAGTATTTACACAAATGGATTAATCCAAGAAATGCAAAAATTCACATTAACAATTTATGATGCAAAAACAAATGAAGAAGTTACCATGGCATTTACTAAATTAGAATTTAATACCTATCTAATGGAAATGTTAGAGGAAGAAGAAACAATTCTAACAGGGAAAATAACTATACAAGTAAAAGATAAAAAAGAAGGAACAATCGATTATGAATTAGAGATACCAAATTTTGGAAAAGTTAAATTAAATCTAGAATATAGACAAGTATTTGATGAAAAAATTGAAGAAGTAGATGTAAGAAATAGTGTAAAAGCTGAAGAATTAACAAGTGAAGATCAAAAAAACTTTATAACTAATTTCCAAAAATCAAAATTATATGAATTAATAGGTAATTTTACAAATAATAGAAGTAGTTCTAATAATTTTATGGAAACGGAATCGAAAAATAATATGACAGATGATGAGAATCGTGCTAATAATAATGATAATGAAACATCAACCATGAAAGAAAATGAAATTTTATCTTATGATGAAGCAGCAAAGATAAGATTTAAGATACCTGTAGGTTACCAGTCAAGAACTGTATCAGATAATTATAAAGTCTTAGAAAAGGATGACATTTTGATTAATATTTTTACTACCTATGCAGATAAAGATGGTTATTATGAAGAGTTAGAGGAAAGTAAACAATATTATGAAGAACAAGATTCAATTGATAATGTTGTGTTATCCGAAATAAAAAATATTGAAGTAAATGGTAGAGAATTTTATTATGCAACATTGTCATATGAGTATTCTTTTGATAGCAAAGTTGAACAAATGTATGTGTGGTCTGAAATTTCAGATGAAATGGTATTGAATTTTGAAGTAAGAGGTTTAGAAAATCTTACGAATGAAGAACTAAAAGAAATATTGACAGTTACTATTGAAAATAATAGATAAAATGATTTGAATTTACTGACATGATTTTAAAAAACAATAAAGATAATCAACTCATCTACATTTTGTGGGTGGGTTGATTATTTTCGTTTGAGAGAACGGTAAGTTATTTTATGTTACAGTTCACTAGGAACCATTCAAACTTACAAAAGACAACAATAGCAATAAATTTGGATTTGAATGTGACCGAAATAGCTTTAGAAATATTTAAAATACAGGTGAAAGGATCCTGTTTTCGGGTATTGTTCAGCTGTATTTTTAATATTTCTTAGCGTCATGTAGGGTAACCGAAAATCCGCATTAATATTGCTATTGTTGTCTTTAAATCATCTAATTTATTCTCAGTGAACTGTAACTATTTTATACGTTTTTCTTTAAAATGACTTGACAGTTTACAATAATAAGGATAAAATAGAATAGGAAGGAAAAAATATATGAAACAAAATTAATATATATTTTATTCGAACATTGAAAATTAAATAAGAAAGAGGTGTATGATTATGAATATAGTAATCATAATCGCCGCTGTCTTAATCTCATTAGCAATTGGTACGTTAGCAGGAATAGCGTATCGTAAAAAAGTTGCAGAGTCTAAAATACAAGGAGCAGAAAACGAAGCAAAAAGACTGATTGATTTAGCGAAAATAGAAGCAGAAAATTTGAAAAAAGAAGAAATCTTTAAAGCCAAAGAAGAAATCATGAATAGTAGAAAAGAGTTAGATCAAGAGATTAAAGAAAGAAGAGGCGAAGTACAAAAACAAGAATCAAGATTAATTCAAAAAGAGGAAAATTTAGAAAAAAGAGAAAACAATTTTGAAAGAAAAGAAAAAGAACTAGAAAGAGAATTGCAAGACATTGAAAAACAAAAAGAAGAAATTGGAAGATTGCATGAAGAAGAAATGGTAGAACTTCAAAGAATAGCTTCTTTAACAACAGAAGAAGCAAAAGAACAATTATTATCTGAAATGGATAAAGAATTGACAGCAGAAAAAGCAAATTTAATTCGTGAAAAAGAACAAAAAGCGAAAGAAAATGCGATTAAAAATGCAAAAGAAATCTTGAGTTATGCTGTACAAAAATGTGCAGCCGACCATTCACAAGAAACTACGGTATCGATTGTAGCTCTTCCAAATGATGATATGAAAGGAAGAATTATTGGTAGAGAAGGTAGAAATATAAAAGCATTGGAAACCTTAACAGGAATTGATTTAATTATTGATGATACACCAGAAGCAGTTGTTTTATCAGGATTTGATCCTTTAAGAAGAGAAGTTGCCAAAATTGCTTTGGAAAAATTAATTGATGATGGAAGAATTCACCCAGCAAAAATTGAAGAAATGGTTGAAAAAGCTAAAGAAGAAGTAGATACAACCATTAAAGAAGAAGGAGAAAGAGCGGTATTAGAAACAGGGGTAATTGGACTTCATCCAGACATTGTAAAATTAATTGGAAAATTAAAATTTAGGACAAGCTATGGTCAAAATGTGCTAAATCATTCCATAGAAGTTTCTAATTTAGCTAGAATTATGGCAGAAGAATTAGGATTAGATCCAAAACTTGCAAGAAGAGCAGGTCTTTTACATGATATTGGAAAAGCGTTAGATCATGACATGGAAGGAACACATGTTGAAATAGGAGTAGAAATTCTTAAGAAATTTAAAGAAAATCCATTAGTAGTCAATGCTGTAGAGGCACATCATGGAGACGTAGAACCTCAAACTTTAGAGGCAGTATTAATACAAGCAGCAGATGCTATATCAGCATCAAGACCAGGTGCTAGAAGAGAAACAGTAGAGGCCTATATTAAGAGATTACAAAATCTTGAAGAAATTGCAGATTCTTTTGAAGGTGTTGAAAAATCATTTGCTATTCAAGCTGGTAGAGAAGTAAGAATTATTGTAAAACCAGATAAAATTTCAGATGATAAAATGACTATTTTAGCAAGAGATGTTGCTAAGAAAATTGAAAATGAAATGGATTATCCAGGTCAAATAAAGGTTAATATGATTCGTGAGACTAGGGTAATTGATTACGCTAAATAATTTAAAAAGTTGTGATGTAACAGTCACAACTTTTTAAATTATTTATAATAGATAGATAAAGGGAGGCGGATAAACCGCTTGTAATGGGCTGCCATATAAATGGTCGTCCAATTCGTAGTTGTGTTTGGCTACATGCCGAGTTACGTGATACATCCTAAAAGTATTCATATAAATCCTCCTTTTTGTTACTGAGAATTCTATTAACATAAACATTATTACATTTTTATGTAAAAATGTTATAATATGTTTTTTTATTTAATATATAATAATTTTTTAAATTTATCTTGTAATTAAAAAAGGTAAGCTAATTATTATAAAAATAAATAGCTTGCTTTATTTTTTTGATTGTAGTATGATAAGAAAAAAGAAAAGAAAGAGGGAAAAGAATGAAAATCTTAGCAGTAGGAGACTTAATAGGCTCAAGCGGATTAAAAGAATTGAAAAAACAATTAATCAATATTAAGCAAAAAGAAGAAATAGATTTTACCATAGTAAATGCAGAAAATGTAGCAGAAGGTATGGGAATAACCAAGCAAAACTTTGATGATATTTTAGATTTAAACATGGATGTTATTACAATGGGGAATCATACATGGGGAAAAAAGGACATATTTAAATTTATTGATCATCCGAAATTAATCAGGCCAGCTAATTATCCAAAAGGAGTAGTAGGAAAAGGATATAACATTTTTACTTGTCAAAACAAAAAAATAGCAGTTATCAATTTAATTGGTAGAGTCGATATTAATGTATTATCAGAAAATCCATTCATAATTGTTGAAGAAATTGTAGAGAAAATTCAAAAAGATGTAGATATGATTTTTGTTGATTTTCATGCAGAAGCAACAGCAGAAAAAATTGCGATGGGTTATTTTTTAGATGGAAAAGTTACTGCTTTATATGGAACCCATACACATGTGCAAACAGCAGATGAGAAAATATTGCCAAAAGGAACAGGGTATATAACAGATATAGGAATGACAGGACCGAAATATTCTGTTATTGGAATGGATATTGAAGCATCTTTAAAAAGATTTAAAACGACTCTGCCAGAAAGATATAAAATTGCAACAGGGGAATGTATATTAAATGCAGTTGTGTTTGATGTAGATGAATCAAATAATAAAGTAAAAAGTATAAAAAGATTATACAGATAGAATATTTGTCGATACAAGTCGAAAATATAAGAAAAATGCGATGAGTTCTCCTAAAAAATTTTAAAAAATACTTTACAAATATTTCCATATACTGTAAAATAACAATCGTAAAAGTTGCAACAAAAAAATAAAAAATTATAGGAGGCAAAAGAAAAATGGAAGTTTTAAAAATTTCATCCAAATCAAACCCTAATTCAGTTGCAGGAGCAATAGCTGGATTAGTCAAAGAATCAAGTAAAGCAGAAATGCAAGCAATTGGAGCAGGAGCACTAAATCAGGCAGTAAAAGCAGTGGCAATAGCAAGAGGATTTGTTGCACCAGCAGGAGTAGATTTAGTTTGTATACCAGCATTTGCAGAAGTAGAAGTGGAAGGAGAAGACAGAACTGGTATCAAATTAATTGTAGAGTCAAGAGTTTAAAATAAATAAATAGGGGCAATTGGGGACGGTTCTTAATTGTCCTTTTTTTATATTGTAGGAAAGTTTTCTTAGAGTAGAAGTTTTTTGTAGAAGATAAATTTCGTTTTATATGTAACTTCCATTTTCTAAGTTTTTGTCAATGGTCGTTCTCATGATAAGGTATGCCAATT
The DNA here is from genome assembly GCA_022795075.1 of Clostridia bacterium. Lineage (GTDB taxonomy): Bacteria > Bacillota > Clostridia > TANB77 > CAG-508 > CAG-269. The sequence goes on from JAAWGB010000038.1 coordinate 10,597, forward strand.
TTAAAAATCAAATTCGTTCAAGTAATTTTCGAAAAACTTCTAAATTCATTTTATGGCACCCTTTCAAAACAAGTTTGAACATTTTCCATAAAATGAATTAAGAATTTTTACCTCAGATTACTTTCAATTCATTTGATTTTTAAAATTGGCATACCTTATCATGGGAGCAAGCAATGGTAAAACCTAGAAGAAAGAAGGGCAAAAGAAAAACTCTTTTAGTTGCACATTAAAAATTAACAAAATGTAATAAATCACTTGAAAAATCCTTTTATTTAAGGTATGATAACAAAAGAATAGAGGTGGAATATGAAATCAAATTGGATAAAATATGTTTTTATTATTTTTATTGTAATTATTCTAATTTTTTCTATATTTAAAATTAGAAAAGATGAAGAAGAAAAACAACAAGAGCTAGAATATACGAGTAGCCAACAAGAGAAAGTTAAGGAAATGACCTTAGGAATAGCAAGCTTAGATAGTATAAACCCCATCCTTAGTAATAATAAAAATGTACAAGATATTTCGAAATTGATTTTTGATCCATTAGTTACTTTAAGTGCAGATTACAAGGCAGAACCAGCCTTGGCAATTGAATGGGCCAAACAGGCAGACAATTCTTATTTAATTAAATTGAGGGAAAATGCAAAATGGACAGGCGGACAAAGATTTACAGCAGAAGATGTTAAATTTACAATTGATAGATTAAAAGAGATATCATCTGTGTATTCTTATAATGTTCAATATGTAACAGGTGTAGATATTGTAGATGATTATACTGTAAAGATTTATCTAGACCGAGAAATTCCTTTTTATGAATATTGGCTAACTTTTCCAATTTTATCAAAAGATTTTTACGAAAATGAAGATTTTGCCAATACCAATAAGAATACTTCTCCAGTAGGAACAGGAAAATATAAAATTGCAGATGTTCAACCTTCTTATATTGTTTTAGAGAAGAATGAAAGTTGGTGGAATAAACAAACAAATTTGACAATTGAAAAGATTACCATAAATTTATATTCTTCTATTGGTGAATTATATAATAGTTTTAAAATAGGAAATATTGATTTAATTTCAACTAGTAATGACAATTTACAAGAATATATTGGAACAATTGGTTATAGTTCAAAAGAGATGAAGGGAAGAGAACATTGTTTTTTAGCATTGAATACAAAGAGCAATTTTTTATCTAGACTAGAAGTAAGAAAGGCAATATCTTTTTCAATTGATAAAGAAAATATAGTGTCTAGTGTATTTAACAGCAAGTGTTTTACAAGTAGCTTTCCATTAGATTATGGCAATTGGTTAATGCAAGGTCAAGATGCTAGTAGTGGTTTTAATATCGAACAAGGAAAACAAATTTTAGCAGATAATGGTTGGCGTTATACTGGTGGAGGCTGGCAAAAAACAGAAAATTATAAAACACAAAGATTGGGTTTAAATCTTTTAGTTAAGGCAAGTGATGCGTCAAAAGTGGCTGTTGCAGAAAATATTAAACAGCAACTGGCTGCTGTTGGAATTGGTGTTAACATTGTCCAAGCCTCTGATGAGCAATATAATAATAGTGTGAATCATAAAAATTATGATATGGTTTTATGTAGTATGACACTTTCTCCAACACCTAATCTTACTACTTATTTTGGAGAAGAAAATAGAGCCAATTATTCAAATGAAGAAGTTACTAATATTTTGAATGAAGTAAAAAATACGACAGATGAAAATATTTTAAAAGAAAAATATGCTAGATTAGTTGAGATTTATAAGACAGATGTTCCCTATATTAGTTTGTATAATAATAAGTATTTAGTTGCTTATAATTCAGGCTTAGTAGGTGAAATGGCACCAAATTGGTTTTATCAATTTTATGGAATAGAAGGTTGGTATAAATAGAAAGTATTATTTAACAAAGCTGTTCCCTTATTATATATTTTAAAAAAGAGAACAGTGAATTGAAAATAATTAAGCAAGACAATTCTTAAATTATTTTATGGAAAGAGTTCACGCCTTTGGCGTGGAAGGGTGCCATAAAATGATTTTAGAATTTCTGCGAAAATTATTTGAACGAACTGTTCTCTTTTTTAAAATATATAATAAGGGAACAGCATAGATAAAAAATAAAATAAAAAATAGAAAAAGGTATTGACAAAACAGATTTTTGGTATATAATAAGAATACCAAACAAAAGTTTAAAAAATATAGGAGGAAAATTTATGGAAGAAAATACAGAAAAAAAGAAAGCATTGGAAATGGCAATGAGTCAAATAGAAAAACAATTTGGAAAAGGATCTGTTATGAAATTAGGAGAATTTAAAGCAATGGAGGTAGAAGCTATACCAACAGGAGCTTTAAGTCTTGACATTGCATTAGGAATAGGTGGTGTTCCAAGAGGAAGAATTATAGAAGTATATGGGCCAGAATCTTCTGGAAAAACGACCTTAGCTTTGCATGTAGTAGCAGAAGCACAAAAAATGGGTGGAGAGGCAGCTTTTATTGATGCAGAACATGCCTTAGACCCAGTATATGCCAAAAAACTAGGAGTAGATATTGACAATTTAATTGTTTCACAACCAGATACAGGAGAACAAGCCTTAGAAATTACAGAAAGTTTAGTAAGAAGTGGGGCATTAGATGTAATTGTTGTAGACTCTGTAGCAGCTTTAGTACCAAAAGCAGAAATTGATGGAGATATGGGAGATTCTCACATGGGACTACAAGCAAGATTAATGTCACAAGCCTTAAGAAAATTGGCAGGAGCTTTAAACAAAACGAAAACAGTTTTAATTTTTATTAACCAATTAAGAGAAAAAATAGGAGTTATGTTTGGAAATCCAGAAACAACTACTGGTGGTAGAGCACTAAAATTTTATGCGTCAGTTAGAATGGATATTAGAAAAATAGAAAACATTAAACAAGATGGAGAATTTAAAGGAAGTCGTGTACGTGTTAAAGTTGTAAAAAATAAAGTAGCCCCTCCTTTTCGAGAGGCAGAATTTGATGTAGTTTATGGAGAAGGTATTTCAAAAGCAGGTAATATTTTAGATATGGCAGTTAATTTAGATATTATAGAAAAAGCAGGTTCATGGTTTAGTTATAATGGAGAAAGAATTGGGCAAGGTAGAGAAAATGTTAAAAAATATCTAAAAGAAAATCCTAACATTTTAAAAGAAGTAGAAGAAAAAGTAAGAGAAGATTTTGCAAAAGCTTTTGAACAAAGTTTAGGAGAAGAATTACCAAGCAGTGAAGAAGATGAGGAATAATTGTTAACCAACAATTGACAAAATTGCTAAACTATGTTAAAATGAATAATGCGCTATCAAGCGATTTAAAAAGCCAACACCGATAATAAGTGTTGTCTTTTTAAGTAGGAAAGTGCTTGCTAAATGCCTAACCCAACTTTTAGTAGATAGCTTTCCAAAATAAACAAAAAGAAAAAGGAGGAAAAGAATGGAAAAAGAAGAAAATATACTAGGAACAGAAAAAATAGGAAAATTAATCAAAAAGTTTTCAATTCCTTGTATCATATCATTATTAGTAAACTCACTTTACAACATAGTTGATCAAATTTTTATTGGGCAAGGAGTAGGCTATTTAGGAAATGGAGCAACCAATGTAGTATTTCCACTAACCATGATATGTTTAGCATTTTCATTAATGCTAGGAGATGGTGCCTCTAGTTATTTAAGTTTAAAATTAGGAGAAAAGAAAAAAGAAGAAGCAGCAAAAGGAGTTGGAAATGGACTAATGTTATCCATAATTGTAGCAGTTGTTTTGTGTGCTTTTAGTTTAATCTTTTTACCACAACTATTAAATTTATTTGGTTGTACAGACAACCTAAGAGAATATGCTATGCAATATGGAAGAATTATTGCCATAGGATTGCCATTTATGATGATAGGAACTGCTTTAAATTCAATTATTCGAGCAGATGGAAGTCCCCAATATGCTATGGCAAGTATGGTAATAGGAGCCGTTTTAAATACAATTTTAGACCCTATTTTTATCTTTATATTCAAAATGGGAGTAGAGGGAGCAGCAATTGCAACCGTATTTAGTCAGTTTGTTACATTTATCTTAAATATTTGGTATATTAAAAAATTCAAATCAATTGAAATTAATAAAGAAACTTTTCAATTAAAATTAAGTGTAGGAAAAAAAGTAGCAGCTTTGGGAATTAGTAGTTTTATTACACAAATGAGTTTTGTGGTAGTAATGGCATTTGAAAATAACTTACTTGTAAAATATGGTGCAGAATCTAAATTTGGTTCAGAAATACCAATTACAGTACTTGGAATTGTTATGAAAATTAGTCAAATATTGAACAGTATTATTATTGGTATTGCAGCAGGTGCCCAGCCAATATTTGGTTATAATTATGGAGCAGGAAAATTTGAAAGAGTAAAAACAGCATTAAAAACAGTATTAGGATTAAGCGTTATCATTAGTGCATTTGCTTTTATTTTATTCCAAACCATACCAAACAAATTAATTGCGATTTTTGGTAGTGGGGATGAAAATTACATGGAATTTGCTTGTTTAGCTTTTCGAATTTATCTTTTATTATGTATTGGTAATGGAATACAAATTCCTTCTGGAATCTTTTTCCAAGCTATTGGAAAGAGCGTTAAAAGTGCCATTTTATCTTTATCAAGACAGATTTTATTTTTAATTCCAGCATTAGTAATATTAGGTCACATGTTTGGTATTATGGGAGTTTTATCAGCAGGACCAGTTGCTGACGGTTTAGCTTTTGTAGTAGCGAGTATTTTATTATTATTAGAATTAAAATACTTAAAACAAGGAAATAAACCAAGTCAAGCTTTAGTAGATGATACCAGTACCAATCATCAATTAGAAAAACAAGTGGTCATTACAATAGCAAGAGAATATGGTTCGGGTGGAAGATATGTAGGAAGATTGATTGCTGATAAATTAGGAATTAAATTTTATGACAAAGAATTTATTACAGAGGTAGCAAACGAAACAGGCTTATCAGAAGACTATATTGAAAATCAAGAACAAAAAAGAGAAACTTTGGCAGGATTGAATAATGGTTACTATTTTGGGTTAGATGATGCAGATGATTTATTTATTAAAGAAACAGAATTAATTAAAAAAATAGCCAATAAAGAATCTTGTGTTATTATTGGTAGATGTGCAGATTTTATTTTAAAGGATAAAGACAATGTTATCAAAGTATTTGTGTACAGCAATAAAGAAGATAAAATAAAAAGAGTAACCGAAATTTATGGAATCGATCAAGCAAAAGCAGAAAAAGAAATTAAGAAAATTGATAAGTTAAGAGCCAATCACTATCTACCTTCTCTACAGGCTTTTGTTGGGCAAGCGAAGGCAGGCATACCAACAATG
>JAAWGB010000004.1 GCA_022795075.1 Clostridia bacterium
CATTTAGGGTTATACCTGTTCCCATTCCGAACACAGAAGTCAAGCCTAAATGTGCCGAAAATACTTGTGGGTTACCCTGCTGGAAAGATAGGTTGTTGCCAGATTTTATATATATTCCTCGTTAGCTCAGTTGGTAGAGCGCTCGGCTGTTAACCGATAGGTCGTTGGTTCGAGTCCAACACGAGGAGCCATAATAAAATAAAGAACCCATAGAAGTCAGTAACACCAAGACTTTTATGGGTTCTTGTTTTTAACAATTTTTTATTTTATAAAAAAATGACAGATTATAAAATTTCAGTAGATTTGCATTTCAATAGATTTAACAGCTTTTTCAAGAAATTACCATTTGTTATAACTTGTTATACTTTGTCACGAAATCTGTCATAAAACACCTTACTTTTTGGGAATGAAAGTATAAATGAAAGCATATAGAAGAAAAAGTAAATGAAACATCTTGAAAGGATAATAAATATGAAAATAACTAAAAAACAAATAACCTATTTAAAAGAAATAGCAAGTCCATTTTATGATGAAATGAAAGTAGAATTTTTATTTCATTCTAATAAACTAGAAGGTAGTACCTTTGATGAAGAACAATTAATTACATTACTTACAGAAAACAAAGTTCAAGGTGAACATAGTATAGATGATGTACAAGAAACAATAAATTCATTAAAGTTATTTGATTTTGTTATAGACACATTAGAAGCAGAACTTACACCACGATTATTAAAAGAATTTAATTCTTTATTAAAACAAAATACAAAACAAGATGAATATGGCTTAATAGGAATTTATAAAAAAATACCAAACAAGCTTTTAGGTGTAAATATCGAAACTGCACAACCATTTGAAGTGGAAGAAAAAATTGATCATCTTTTGGAAATGGAAATCAAAAATATAGAAGATATTGCAAATTTTCATCAGGAATTTGAACATATACATCCATTTCAAGATGGAAATGGAAGAATTGGAAGGTTTATCATATTAAGACAATGTATTTTGAATAATATAGATTTAATAGCAATTGACAATGAATTTGAAAAAGAATATAAAAGAAATTTATATTTTGCACAAACACAAAATAATATAGAGTTTTTAGTTGAAACTTTTAGTAAATGCCAAGAAAGATTAGATAAAAAGTTAAAACAATTAAAAGAAATATTGAACGAATTAGATAGAAATATCATAAAAACTTTAAAATTTAGAAAAAATTTAAGTGAATTAATACTAAGAAATGAAAAAAATACAACATGGAGAATATTTGATGATAAAGATATAAAAGAAGGAGATATCATACAATTTTTAGTATGGGAAACGAAAGAGACATTTGCTAAGGCTAAAATTATAAATGTTATCGAAAAGAAATTTAAGGATTTAGATGAAAAAGATATGGAAGGACATGAAAAGTTTGAAACAAAAGAAGAAATGTACGAAACTTATAGCAAATATTATAACAAGATAATAGATGAAAATACATTAGTGAAAATAATAAAATTTGAATTAATTTAGAAGGAGAAAGAAATTATGGAAGAAAGATCTATCACAATCAATATTTTTGACTTTGATGGAACTTTAACGACACAAACATGGCCAAAATTTTGGGTATGGGTTAAGAAATTTGGATATAGAGGAGAAAAAAGAAATGATAATTTAGAAAAAGCAATTAATGAATATAAAAAAAGAAACATAGGAAATGAGCTTGAACTATTTTTTAGATTTTTCAATGATTTACTTGTTAATAATAATGAAACACTTAACTATGAAGAACTTATGGAAGGAGAAAGATACATTCAATACAACAAAGGTGTAGTTGAATTCATAGAAACATCAACAGCTAAAAATTATATCGTTTCAGGAGGTTTAAAAGAATTTTTACAAAATCTTAAAATAGCAAAAAACTTTGTTGGGATATATGGAACACCTGTAAAACATAATAAGGAAGGTCTGATTACAGGAATTGGAGAAGTTATGACAGATGATAAAAAAGTATTAGCCATTCAAGATATATTAAAAAGAAATGGCAGACAAGCAAATGATTGCCAAGGCGTAAATTATATAGGAGATGGATATAGTGATGAAGTAGCAATGAGATTTGTTCATAGCCATGGTGGAAAAGCAATTTTTGTTCATCAATCCAATCAAAATGATAAATTCTATCATTACAACCATAAAATTTATCAAGCACTAAATGCAGATGGAATGGTAGATTTTTGTTGTGTTGCAGATTATACAAAAGGAGGTATACTTTCCAATATTTTGAAAGGGTAAAAAGAAAAAATTAGCAAAGATGAAAGAAAATGAAAATAGTAGTTATCATCTACTGTTTTTTAATTATTAGGAAAAGTAAAAAATAATAAAAAGTTTATGTAATTTTTTCAAGAAATTCATTGACAGAAAAGGAAAAAAGTGGTACAATATTCAAGCGTATAATTATTACGGATATACGCTCACATCGTTTCAAAAAAGTAATGTTAAAAAATACGGAGGTGTTTTCATATGGCAGCAAAAGGACCAAGAGAAAATATAACATTAGAATGTACAGAATGTAAAAGAAGAAATTACACGACTTCAAAAAATAAGAGAAATAATACAGATAGATTAGAAATCGTTAAGTATTGTAAATTTTGCAAAAAACGTACAACACACAAAGAAACAAAATAGTAGAAAGCTATTTTAAGGAGGAAATAAAATGGCTAATAAAGAAGCAAATACCAAAAAAGAAAATAATAAAAACAAAAAAAGTTTTTTTAAAGACTTTAAGGCTGAATTAAAAAAAGTAAATTGGCCAACACCAAAGCAATTACTAAATAATACAATTGCAGTAGTAACCATAGTAATTATTACAGCAGTTATTGTTTTTGCGTTAGATGTAGTATTTGAAATTCTAAACAAACAAGGAGTTGACAAAATAAAAGAAGTAATTGTAACAGACAATAGTGTGTTAAATGAAACAACAAACAACACAACACAAGAAAATGCAAGCACACAAAACGAAACAACAGCAGAAAGTAATACAACACAAGAAAATACAGAAGCTTCTAATACAGAAAATAATGCAACTCAAAACAATGTAGCACAATAATTGAAAAATAAAAGGAGGCTAACCATAAATGTCTCAAAAAGATTACGATAATGTAGCTAGATGGTATGTTGTTCATACCTATTCAGGTTACGAAAATAAGGTAAAAGCAGACTTAGAAAAAACAATTAAGAACAGAGAATTAGAAGATTTCTTTTTTGACATCATTGTACCAATGGAAGAACAAATAGAAATTAAAGATGGAAAAAGAAAAACAAACCTTAGAAAAGTTTTTCCAGGTTATGTATTAATTAAGATGATAGTAACAGAAGAATCTTGGTATATAGTAAGAAATACAAGAGGCGTTACAGGATTTGTAGGTTCTGGAACAGATCCAATACCATTAACAGAAGACGAGATTAGAAATATGGGATTTGAAGAAGTTCCAGTTAATGTAGACTATGAAGTAAGTGAACAAGTACAAGTTATGAATGGACCATTTGAAGGATTTGTAGGAACCGTTCAAGAAATTAATACTGAAAAACACAAAGTAAAAGTTTTAGTATCTATGTTTGGAAGAGAAACACCAGTAGAATTAGAATTTTCACAAGTACAAAAAATGAAATAAAAATAATCAAAGGGAAAAAGATTAAAAGAATCCCTATCAGAAAGAGGAGGTGCCATTAAAATGGCAGAAAAAGAAATATCAAATTTAATTAAATTACAAATAGAAGCAGGGAAAGCATCACCAGCCCCACCAGTAGGTCCAGCTTTAGGTTCAAGTGGTGTTAACATTATGCAATTTGTAAAAGAATTTAATGATAGAACAGCCAATCAACCAGGAATGATTATCCCAGTAGTAATTACAGTTTATAAAGACAAATCATTTGATTTTATTACAAAAGTACCACCAGTTGCTGTATTAATAAAAAAAGCAATTAATATTCAAAAAGGTTCAGGAAAACCAAATATGGATAAAGTTGCTAAAATAACAAAAGCACAAGTAAAAGAAATTGCTGAACAAAAAATGCCAGACTTAAATGCTGCAAGTATCGAAACAGCTATGAGTATGGTTGAAGGTACAGCAAGGTCAATGGGTGTTGTTGTAACCGATTAAAACAGATATTAAAATAATAAAAAATTGGGAGAGCTAAAAAACAAGAAAAAAAGCTCGTTAGAACCAAAGGAGGAAAGAAAAATGAAAGTATCAAAAAGATATGCAGAAAGTGCAAAATTAATTGATAAAACAAAAGAATATAATGTAAAAGAAGCATTAGAAATCATTGAAAAAATGCCAAAAACAAAATTTGACGAAACCGTTGAATTACATGTAAAATTAGGTGTAGACTCTAAACATGCAGATCAACAAGTTAGAGGTACAGTAGTACTTCCAAATGGAACAGGAAAAACACAAAGAGTATTAGTATTTGCAAAAGGGCCAAAAGCAGAAGAAGCAGAAAAAGCAGGAGCAGACTTTGTTGGAGCAGAAGAACTAATACCAAAAATTCAAAATGACAACTGGTTTGATTATGATGTTATAGTAGCAACACCAGATATGATGGGAGTTGTAGGAAGATTAGGAAAAGTATTAGGACCAAAAGGATTAATGCCAAACCCAAAATCAGGAACAGTAACAATGGATGTAACCAAAGCTATCAGTGAAATCAAATCTGGTAAAGTTGAATATCGTTTAGATAAAACAAACATTATTCACTTAGGATTTGGAAAAGTATCATTTGGAACAGACAAATTATTAGAAAATTATGAAACCATTATTAATGCAATTATAAAAGCAAAACCAGCAGCAGCAAAAGGTCAATACATAAAAAGTGTAGCAATCACTACAACAATGGGACCAGGAATATTTATTGATCAAAAATAATAAAACAAGCCAAAGACAGTAGGCAAAATCAAGTTAATTGTAGTAATAACCTATAATTAATAGATATAAGATAAGTCCTACCGAGGTTGAAAAAGAGATAAAGTAGTTTATTTAAGCACTCTTTGAAACCTTGGAGGTCAAAGAGTGTTATTCATTTTATAGAAAGTAATTTCTATAGTAATATAAATTATCAAAAGATAGAGAAATTTTTTAGGAGGTGAAAAAAAGAAAATGGCAAGTGAAAAAATTCTAAATCAAAAGAAAGAAGAAGTAAGCAAATTAGCAGAACAAATGAAAGCAGCTAAACTAATACTTTTAACAGATTACAGAGGAATTAATGTAACAGATGATACAACTTTAAGAAAAGACTTACGTGGGATAGGAGCAAAATATAATATTATTAAAAATAATATTACAAAAAGAGCTTTAGCTGAATGTGGTATCAATGGTCTTGAAGAGAAATTAGAAGGACCAACAGCAGTTGTTATGAGTACAGAAGATTATTTAGAGCCATCTAAAATTATATATAAATTTAGTAAAGATAATGAATACTATACAATAAAAGGTGGAGTAATTGATGGAAAAGTTATGACAGCCGATGAAATCATTACATTAGCAAAATTACCATCAAGAGAAACATTACTATCAATGCTTGCTGGAGCATTACTTGGAAATATTTCAAAAGTTGCAGTGGCTATTAATCAAGTAAGAATTCAAAAAGAAGAAGCTGGAGAAAAAGTAAGTGTTTCAGTACCAGCAGAAGAACCAGCAGTTGTTGCAGAACAAACAACTGAGGCACCAGCAGAAGTAACAGAAGAAGCATAGATTTAAAAACAATAAAAAATACAAATAAAAATTAGAGTAGTGAACTTAAATCACTAGAAAAAGGAGGATTTTAAAATGGAAAAAATAGAAAAATTGATTGAAGAAATAGACAGCTTAACCGTTGTTGAATTAGCAGATTTAGTTAAAGCAATTGAAGAAAAATATGGAGTATCTGCTGTAGCAGCTGCTGCACCAGCAGCAGGAGGAGCAGCAGCAGGAGGAGCTGCTGAAGAAAAATCATCATTTGATGTTGTATTAACAGACGCAGGAGATCAAAAAATTAAAGTTATCAAAGTAGTTAGAGATGCTACAGGACTAGGATTAAAAGAAGCAAAAGAATTAGTAGACGGAGCACCAAAAACAGTTAAAGAAGGAGTTGCTAAAGAAGAAGCAGAAGACCTAAAAGCAAAATTCAGCGAAGTAGGAGCAGTTGTAGAATTAAAATAATAATAGAAATACGAAAAACAAGCCGAAAATGGCTTGTTTTTTTGGTAAAAAAAGTATATAATAGAAAACAAATTGAGAATTAGGAGATGATAAAATGCAAATAAGCAAAGAAGAAATTTTACACATAGCTAATTTAGCCCATTTAGATTTAGAAGAAAACGAAATTGAAAATTACATATTAAACTTGCAAGATATTTTAAATTTTGCTAATATAGTAAACCAAGCACCAGTAGAAAATTTGGATATAACGATAGGAAACAATGAAGAAAAAAATGTATTTAGAAAAGATGAAATAAAAGTATTTGAAGATAACGAAAGTTTATTACAAAATGCTATAGCAAAAGAACAAAATATGTTCAAAATACCAAAAGTTTTATAAAGTAAGATATTAAATATATTATATAAGACTTATGAAATATAAACCAAAAAAGGAGATAAAATATGATAATAGGGATTGATATAGATGATACTATTTCAGATACTTATGCTTATATTTTTCCATATGCACAAAAATATACTATAGAAGAGTTAGGAGGAAAATAGATGAATATTACTAAATTAACCGTACATGAATTACAAGAAAAAGTTAAAAATAAAGAGCTAACCATAACAGACATAACAAAAGCTTATGTTGATAGAATCCATGAAAAAGAAAAAGATGTACAAGCTTTTATAACGCTATTAACGAATGAGGCAATAGAACAAGCAAAAAATATACAAGAAAAAAAGGAAAAAGGAGAAATTACAGGAGAATTAGCAGGAATACCAATAGGAATCAAAGACAATATGTGTACAAAAGGGATAAAAACCACATGTGCCTCCAAAATGTTAGAAAACTTTGTATCACCTTATGATGCAAGTGTTATCGAAAAAATAAATGAAGAAAATATAATCTCATTAGGAAAACTAAATATGGATGAATTTGCAATGGGAAGTTCAACAGAATACTCTTATTTCAAAAAAACAAGAAATCCTTGGAACTTAAATAAAGTACCAGGAGGATCATCAGGAGGAAGTGCAGCAGCAGTAGCAGCAGATTTAGTTCCATGGGCATTAGGTTCAGACACAGGAGGATCGATTAGACAACCATCTAGTTTTTGTGGTGTAGTAGGCTTAAAACCAACCTATGGGTTAGTATCAAGATATGGATTAGTAGCCTTTGCATCATCCTTAGATCAAATAGGACCAATCACAAAAGATGTAACAGACTCAGCCATATTACTAAATATCATTGCTGGACATGATGAAAAAGACACAACATCAAGTAATAAGCCAAAAATTGATTATACAAAATCACTTAAAAATGATGTAAAAGGATTAAAAATAGGAGTGCCAAAAGAATTCTTTGGAGAAGGAATTAATGAAGAAGTTAAACAATCTTTACAATTAGCCATTGAAAAATACAAAGAATTAGGTGCCAAAATAGAAGAATTTTCATTAGATGTTTCTCAATATGCCTTAGCAACTTATTATATAATTGCCTGTGCAGAAGCAAGTTCAAATTTAGGAAGATTTGATGGAATTCGTTACACCTATCGTACAACAAAATTTAACAATCTAAAAGAAATTTATAAAAAAACAAGAAGTGAAGCCTTTGGTTCAGAAGTAAAAAGAAGAATTATGTTAGGAACCTATGTATTATCTTCTGGCTACTATGATGCCTACTATAAAAAAGCACAACAAGTTCGAACTTTGGTAATGAACAAATTTAATGAAGGATTTAAAAAATATGATGTAATCCTAACACCAACATCGCCAACGGTTGCCTTTGATATGGGAACAAAATCAAATAATCCATTGGAGATGTATTTAGCAGATATTTGTACCGTGTCAGTCAATGTAGCAGGGCTCCCAGCAATTTCGATTCCATGTGGAGTAGACAAAGAAGGAATGCCAATTGGAATGCAATTAATAGGAAGTAAATTTAGTGAAGAAACCATATTAAATGCAGCATATACATTTGAACAAGCCATTAAATTTAGAGAAAATTATCAACCAAGATTTTAGGGATTCCCTAAAATTTCTAAAAAGGAGGAAAACATGTCAAGAGAAGATTATGAAGTAGTAATAGGATTAGAAGTACATGCAGAATTATCAACTAATACAAAAATATTTTGTTCTTGTCCAACCAAATTTGGAGCACAGCCAAATACCCAAACTTGTCCTATTTGTATGGCTATGCCAGGAACTTTACCAGTGTTAAACGAAAAAGTAGTAGAATATGCTGTAAAAGCAGGTCTAGCAACTAATTGTGAAATTGCAAGAGATAGCAAAAATGATAGAAAAAATTATTTTTATCCTGATTTACCAAAAGCCTATCAAATATCACAATTTGATAAACCACTATGTGAACATGGAGCAATAGAAATTGAAACAGAAGAGGGAAAAAAGAAAATAGGAATTACTAGAATACATATTGAAGAAGATGCTGGAAAATTAAATCATGATGAATTTGGAGGAGGAAGCTTAGTAGATTTGAACAGAGCAGGTGTCCCTCTAATTGAAATTGTTTCTGAGCCAGATATTCGTAGTAGTGAAGAAACGGAAAAATATTTAAGAAAATTAAAGTCAATTCTAGAATATATAGAAGTTTCTGATTGTAAGATGCAAGAAGGGTCATTAAGAGCAGATGTTAATGTTTCTGTTAGAAAAAAAGGAGAAACTAAATTAGGAACTCGTACAGAGATGAAAAATATGAATTCTTTTAGAAGTATTGCAAGAGCAATTGAATATGAAGTAGATAGACAAATTGATGTTATCGAAGAAGGCGGAAAAATTGAACAAGAAACATTAAGATGGGATGAAGTATCTGGAAAAACTTTTTCGATGAGAGATAAAGAAGATGCCCAAGATTATCGCTATTTCCCTGATCCAGATTTAGTTGCTATCAAATTGTCAGAGGAATATATTCAAAACATTAAAAGTACTTTACCAGAACTACCAGAAAGTAGAAAACAAAGATATTTAGACCAATATCATTTATCGCAAAAAGATGCTAATTTAATTACTTCTTCTAAATATTTATCAGATTTATTTGAACAAGCAATAGAAGTATGTAATAACCCAAAAGCAGTTAATAACTGGATTATATCAGATATTTCAAGAATTTTGAACGAAAGTGAAATGGAACCAATTGAAATACCTTTTGATAGCAAACAATTGGGTAAATTGGTTGTTTTAATAGATAAAGGGACAATTAGTTCAAGTATTGGTAAAAAGGTATTAGTAGAATTATTTGAAAATCCAAGAGACCCAGAAGATATTATTAAAGAAAAAGGTTGGATACAGATATCAGATGAAGGAGCAATTAAAGAAGTTGTATTAAAAATATTAGAAGCAAATCCACAATCTATTGCAGATTATAAGGGTGGAAAAGATAAAGCTTTAGGCTTCTTGGTAGGACAAGCTATGAAGGAGACAAAAGGAAAAGCTAATCCTCAAATGTTAAATAAGATGTTTTTGGAAGAATTGAATCAATAAGATGCTTAAAGTTAGCGAAATTAAGACTCACAATTATTGTGAGTCTTTTATAAATTTAGGCTAAATGTTGAGGTTATTTAATTACTCCAACATTTATTATAGAACCCAAAATTATATTAATTGTTTTTTTATGCCATCAACGACAAATCCACAAATAATGAATTCAATTGAAAAAATCAAACTAAGTTTAAATAAGTTAATCCCTATGTAATAAGTAAAAGGAGAAGGTAAAGCTAAACTATAGGTAAGTAAAATAATAACGGATAAAAGGCAGATGGCAAAGCAAAATTTTAATCCATAATTCATGATTCTAAAAGTTTTTTTATCAAGTTTTTTGAAAGTATCGAATAATTTTCTAAACATATTACACCTCACTAAAAGAATTACTATCATAATTAATAGTAACATGAAAGAAATTTAAAAACAATGGAAATGCTTGCCAAGTAAAAGAATCAAGCTAAAAAGAACTCCTTTTTAAGAAGTTCTTGTCAGAATAAAAACTATGCATAATTTTTATTGGTCTTAAGCTATAGCTGCATTTAATTTTTTAGATAGACTAGATTTTTTTCTAGCAGCTGTATTTTTAACAATAACACCTTTGGTGCATGCTTGATCAATTTTTTTAGTAGCTTCAGAAAAAAGAACTTTTGCTTCTTCCATGTTTCCACTAGCAATAGCTTCTTCAAATTTTTTTACAGCTGTTTTATATCCAGACTTAATCATATTATTTCTTAAAGTTTTTTTCTCAATTACTTTAACTCTTTTTTTGGCTGATTTAATATTTGGCATTTCTTTTGGGCACCTCCTCTTAGTCTAAATTAAACTATAACATATGATATTCTACCATATTTTTTTACAAAAAGCAAGTGAAATTTGATAAAATTTCACTTCTATGCAATATCTATAAATATTGGCAGATAGTTAATCTTTTAGATTTATGATTTTTTACTATTTTTTATATTGTAATAATCATTTATTTATGATATCATGAATACGAAGAAAGGAAGTGGAAGTATGATAGCAATTGGATGCGATCATGGAGGATATAAATTAAAAGAGGAAATTAAAAGATATTTAGAAGAAAAAGAGATAGCTTGTAAGGATTTGGGATGTATGAACGAAGAAAGAGTAGATTATCCCAATATAGCAAAAGAAGTAGCCAAACAAGTAGAATCTAAACAATGTGAAAAAGGAATTTTAATTTGCCGTTCAGGAATAGGAATGTGCATAGTAGCCAATAAATTTAAAGGAATTAGATGTACACTTTGTCATGATGAATTTACCGCTAAATATGCAAGATTACACAATGATGGAAATGTATTAGCAATTGGTGCAGATACCGTAACAGTAAATGAAGCTATTTGTATTTTAAGAATGTGGCTTGCTACTGAATTTGAAGGTGGAAGACATGAAGAAAGAGTAAAATTAATTAGTGAAATAGAAGAGGAAAACATGAAATAGGAGGCAAGCATATGTGGGGAGATATAGCCATTGCTTTTTTGCTAGCCTTTATTGTAACATTTATGGCAACACCATATACCATTAAAATAGCAAGAAAAGTAGGAGCAGTAGATGTACCAAAAGACCAAAGAAGAATGCACAAAAAAGCAATGCCTAAATTTGGAGGACCAGCTGTAATACTAGGATTTTTAGTAGCCATTATTTATTTACTAATTGTAAAAAGTTTAGAAAATAGTATTGACTTATTTGGAGCTGAGCAATATGGAATGAAATTACTAGGAATGTTTTTAGGAATTATTATAATAGCAATCTTTTGTATATTTGATGATATAATAACCATAAAACCAATAGTAAAATTGTTAGGACAAGTATTAGGAGCAATTGTTGCAGTAGCCTTTGGAATAAGAATTGATGAAATAACACCAGCTTTTTTAGCAACCAATGAATTAAAAGAAGCATTTTCAATTATTTTAACCATTGGTTGGATTGTAGGAGTAACAAATGCTATTAATTTAATTGATGGATTAGATGGGTTGTCTGCAGGGATTTCGGTTATTTCAGCAGTATCATTATTAATTATATTTGTACTCAATGAATCACCACTTATTTCAATTTTATTAATAACAGCATTAGCAGGAGCATTAGTTGGCTTTTTACCATTTAACTTTGCACCAGCAAAAACTTTTATTGGAGATACAGGTTCTAACTTTTTAGGATTTTCGCTTTCTATTATTTCTATATTAGGAGTAGCAAAAACCTATACAGCAGCAGTTATTGTATTGCCATTATTGGCATTAGGCTTACCAATATTTGATACCATTTGGGCAATTATTAGAAGGTTAATTAAAGGAAAATCTATCAAGGCAATTTTTAAAGCAGATAAAGGACATTTACATCACATGATTGTAGCAAGGGGCTTTAGCCAAAAGCAAGCAGTTTTGATTTTATATGGTATTGCAGCGACTTTTGGATTATTTGCTATTATTACATTAGAAAGTGGAATTTGGAAAGCATTGTCTTTTTTATTAATGGTGATTGTTGCACTAGGACTGGGATATAAAAATTTTCAATCTGAAAGGTTTGAGTCACAAAGATATGAGTGTGTGGAGTGTAAATATATTTATAATCCCAAAACAGGAAATGAGAAGGCAGGAATTAAGGCAGGAACAGAGTTTGAGGATTTACCAGATAATTGGGTTTGCCCAGTTTGCGGAGAAGGAAAAGATATGTTTCAAATTCATAGATAAACAAGAAAGAAGTTACAGTTTATGTAACTTCTTTTCTTGTAAATGGTATAAATAAAAGGAAAATTAAGATTACGTTAATTGACAATAAACTTTAGTAGTGATATAATTTAAATGTTATAATATATTACAAGTAACATAAATTAAGATAAAAGAAGGGATATTTTATATGGAACCAAAAGTTAGTGTACTTATACCAGCATTTAATGAAGAACAAAATATAGCAAATGTAATAGCCAAATCAAAAAAATGTAAGTATGTTAAAGAAGTTATAGTAATAAATAATAAAAGCATAGATAAAACAGAAGAAATTGCTAAAAGGGAAGGTGCTAGAGTCTTAAGATGTGAAAAGCAAGGAAAAGGTTATGCTATGGAAGAAGGAATAAAAAATTCGTTATATGATATTATTGTTTTTTTAGACGCAGATATTGCAGATTATACAGAAGATGTAATTGATAGATTAGTAAAACCAATTATTGAAAGAAATATAGATTTTGTAAAAGCGACATTTGATAGAGAAGGCGGGAGAGTTACAGAATTAGTAGCAAAACCTTTATTGAAAATATTGTTTCCCAAAATGAAAAATTACCAACAGCCACTTAGTGGAATGATTGCTGGAAAAAAAAGTAGTTTCGAAAAAATAGAATTTGAAAAAGATTATGGAGTAGACATAGGAATTTTATTAGATATTATTAAAAATGATAAAACGGTAGAGGAAGCGTATTTAGGAAAATTGAAAAATATATCAAAAGATTGGAAATCGTTAGAGAAGATGTCAACAGAAGTTATGACTGCAATTTTAAAAAGGAAAGAATAATAAAAAACACATAATAAAAAATGAATTGTATATTTATATTTTATTATGTGTTTTTTTAAACATTAATATCATAGGTTCTAAATTCACAATTGTTTAAGCTTAAAGATTGTAGATTTGTTTCTTTTGGTAAATTTTTTAAAATCAATTCCAATATTTGAACGATTCCACCATGAGTAGATAGAATGATTTTTTTATTTGGAAAATTTGTTTTTAATTCAAAAAGCAATGAAGAAATTCTTTTAAATAAATCTTGAATGGGTTCTACGTGATGTAAATTATAGTTTAAATTGTAATCTAAAAGTTTATTAATGCTACAATTAAAAGAAGAGATATCATTTAATCCTTCAAAATCACCAAAATTCCTTTCAATTAATTTTGGTTCTATTATAATATTTAAATTTTTAGATTCATTTATAATGTTAGCTGTATCAATAGCTCTTTGAAGTGGTGAAGATAAGATAAAATCTACATCAATATTTTTAAATGTTTCAGATAAATTTTTTGCTTGTTGCCTTCCAGCATGCGTCAATAAAGTGTCAGTTCTACCTTGAAATCTTTTTTCAACATTCCAATCAGTCTGTCCATGTCGAACTACATATAATTTCATATTTAAAATATTCCTTCCAATATAATTTTTATAGTAACACCTAAAATATAAATTAGATATAATTTATATATGTATAGTTTATTTGATGCTCTTATATATAATATTTTAACATAAAAGAAATGAAAATAGCAAGAAAAAACTTGATATTGTAAGAAAAATGTATTAAAATGTATAAAATCAAAGAAAGGAAGAATGAGATGTCAGATAAAATCATAAAATTTTTAGCACATAACCAAAAAATAGCAGTCATATGTGCCAATACCACTAACTTAGTAGAAAAAGCAAGAAAAACCCATGACCTAAGTCCAGTTGTAACAGCAGCATTTGGAAGAATATTAACCATTACAGCCATTATGGGAGCAGAAATGAAAAGTGCAAAAGACAAACTAACTGTACAAATCAAAGGAAACGGACCAATAGAAATGATGGTAGCAACCACAAACAACTTTCCAAAAGTAAAAGGATATGTAGTAAATCCACAAGTAGATATGCCTTTAAACGAATTCGGAAAATTAGATGTAGGAGGAGCAGTTGGCTACGAAGGTTATATCAATGTTATAAAAGATATTGGATTAAAAGAACCCTATATAGGAATTTCGCCATTAACATCTGGAGAAATAGCAGATGACTTTGCTAATTATTTTGTAAGTTCCGAACAAAGAAATTCAGCAGTAGCATTAGGCGTACTAGTTGACAAAAATGGCGTAAAATCAGCAGGAGGGTATCTAATTAATCCCATGCCAGACGCTTCAGAAGAAGAAATTTCGAAAGTAGAACAAGCAATTTTTAAAGCAGGAGCCATGTCAAAAATGTTAGATGAAAAACTAACCTTGCAAGAAATTGCACAAAAAATAACAGGAGATGAGCAAGTAGAAATAATAGAAGAAAACATTACACCAATCTATCAATGTGATTGTTCAAAGGACCATATGGCAGAAGGATTAGCAACAATCGGAAAAGAAGAATTGCAGAATATTATTCAAACAGATGGACAAGCAGAATTATTGTGTCATTTTTGTAACCAAACATACCAATTTTCGAAACAAGACTTAGAGGAAATTATAAAAAATATTGACAATCAATAAAAAAGAAAATATAATGATAAGGATTTAAAGGGTAGCTTTAAATCCTTATTTAATGAGAAAACTAAAAAAGAAAAGGAGAAATAAAATGGAAAATGAGGTATTGATATTTGGACATAAAAATCCAGACACAGATTCAATCTGTTCAAGCATGGTACAAGAAACGTTAAATAAAAAAACTGGATGGAAGGCAAAAGCAGTGAGATTAGGAAAGATAAACAAAGAAACACAATTTGTTTTAGATTTTATAAAAGAAGAAGCACCAAAATTAATCGAAAAAGTAGAAGAAGGACAAGAGGTAATACTAGTAGACCATAATGAATTTAGTCAAAGCATAGAAGGAATTGAAAAAGCAACTATACGCATGGTAACAGACCACCATAAAATAGCAAATTTCGAAACATCAGAACCATTATATTACATAGCAAAACCATATGGTTGTACAGCAACAATTTTATATGAAGAATTTAAAACATTTAATTGTAAAATTGAAAAAAGAGAAGCAATTTTAATGGCAAGTGCCATTATATCAGATACATTATTATTAAAATCACCACCAACAACAAGATTTGATAAAGAAGCATTAGAACAATTGGCTCCAATAGCAGGTATTGATATAAATGAATATGGCTTAAAAATGTTAAAAGCAGGAACTGATTTAGACGATTTTTCACCAAAAGAATTAACCAATATAGATGCCAAAGTATTTGAAAAAGAAGGAACAAAATTTGAAATAGCACAAGTAAACACCGTTAGTATTGAAGATGTATTAAAAAGAGAAAATGAATTAAAAGCAGTTATCAATCAAACGATTGAAGAAAAAGGATTAAGTTTATTTGTATTAGCCATTACAGACATTTTAAATAGCAATTCAGAAATCATAGCATTAGGAGAAAAAACAGGAGTTATAAAAGTAGCTTTTGGAAAAGAATTAGAAAACGACAAAGCCTTTTTAGAAGGAGTTGTCTCAAGAAAAAAACAAATATTACCCAACATTGACAAAAACATTTAATGGTGAGTTTAGAAAATAATTAAATATCCAAACCATAATCAACATTTAAAAATAAAAATATTCAAAATTAGAAAATGTTAAGATGGAAAATATTTCATAATTAGAAAATGTTAGAAAGTATTTTAGGAGAATCTCAAAAATCCTTTTTTGAGAGGTGCCTGAAATACTTTCTTACATTTACTATTAGAAATAGTTTGACAGACTAACATTTTCTAATTTTGAATGTTTCTTATTTTTAAAGATAATATTATTATATTTAATTATATTTTAAAAACATATCAAATTTTTTTTAAAGTATTGAATATTTTAGTAATTAAATCTATAATAAATAAGTAAAATAAATAAAGGGGAAAAATTTGAAAAATAATTACTATTTTTTTTAGGGCAAAATAGTAGTTCTTTTTTAAAACAAATACATATATTATAAAAAGTAGAAAGGACGAAAACAGAATGCCAAGAAAAGAGATAAGCCAAAAGGTTCCCAAAAAAGAGACCTTTATGCAAGGCGTTATTACCTTGATTTTTTCACAAGTGCTTATAAAATTATTGGGTTTAATATATACGTTATATCTAACTAACAGAGAAGGATTTGGCGACAAAGGAAATGGAATTGTATCAGCTGGTTATCAAATTTATGCCATGTTATTAACAGTATCGTCAATAGGAGTGCCAAATGCAATTTCAAAATTAGTATCAGAAAGAATTGCAGTAGGAGACCATAAGGGTGGATATAGAATTTTTAAAATTGCTTTTGCAACATTTGCTATGATTGGGTTAGTAGGAAGTTTATTGTTATTTTTAGGTGCTCATATGATAGCTAATTTGTGGTTACAAATACCAGAAGCGGAAATGACATTAGTAGCACTATCGCCTGCCATCTTTTTTGTAGCCATATCTTCTGTTATGAGAGGCTATTTTAATGCTAGACAAAGTATTAAGGCAACTGCTAGGTCACAAAGTTTAGAACAGGTATTTAAAACAACATTAACCATTATATTAGTAGAAATAATTGCTATTTTGTCCAAAGCATCTACCGAATGGATGGCAGCAGGAGCAACACTTGCTACAACACTTGCA
This sequence comes from Clostridia bacterium, assembly GCA_022795075.1. Taxonomy (GTDB): domain Bacteria; phylum Bacillota; class Clostridia; order TANB77; family CAG-508; genus CAG-269. The sequence continues at coordinate 16,957 of JAAWGB010000004.1, forward strand.
ACTTTTGCAGGATTTGGCTATTTGTATTTGTTCTATCGAACAAGAAGTAAAGAAATTGCAAGAGAAATTAGGTCAACAGTTAATTATAAATATGAAAGAGTAAAAACAATTATAAAAAGAATTTTAATGGTTTCTATTCCAATTGCATTAACAGCTATTATGTCTTCTCTCAATAAAAATATTGACTCTTTTACAGTAGTAAGAAGTTTAAAACAATTTATGTCAGAAGATATGGCAATTTCACAATATGGAATATTAGGTGGAAAGGTAGATATGCTAACGAGTTTGCCATTATCCATTAATGTAGCATTTGCAACTGCTTTAGTACCAGCAATATCTGCTGCTAAAGCCAAAAAGGATAAAAAGACCATTACACAAAAAACATCATTTTCGTTATTGACATCGATGTTAATAGGACTTCCTTGTACAGTTGGAATGTGCTTGTTTGCAGGACCGATTCTTAATTTATTGTTTCCCAATGCTAGTTCAGGGGAAGTAATTTTACAAATTAGTTCATTAACGATTATTTTTACCATATTAGATCAAACAATAAATGGTGTTTTACAAGGATATGGAAAATTAATGGTGCCAGCAGTTTCGTTAGGGTGCCGGTGTAATCATAAAATTAATTCTTAATTTGGTTTTGGTACCAATTCCAGAAATTGGTGTAAATGGAGCAGCTTGGGGCTCAGTTGCTTGTCACTTAGTGGCTTTTTCGATTGCGATAACGTCACTTAAAAGAACGATAAAATTGGATTTAACATTTTCAAAATTTGTAATAAAACCTGTTATTGCTGTAACGATTATGGGAATTTGTTCATATTTTAGTTATTTAATGCTTTCTAGAATAATTGCTCAAAAATTGGCAACAATAATAGCAATCGTCATAGCAATTGTTATATATGCCTTAGCAATTGTGGCATTGAAGGTTTTCTCTAAAGAGGAAATACAAATGATGCCAGCTGGTAAAAAACTGTGCAAAGTATTGGAAAGACTAAAAATCTATTAAAAAAAAGTAAAAAAAAGAAGGATTTTCGGTATTTTTGGCGAATTGTTTAATTGAAGTACATTATTGCGCTTGTTCTGCAATAAAGTACATAAATTATTTAAATCTTATAGGAGGTAATTTAAATGAACAAAGCTGAATTAATCGCAGCAATGGCTGCAAAAACAGGAGCTACTAAAAAAGCAGCTGAAGAATCAGTAAACGCTTTTGTAGAAGTAGTAACAGAAGCATTAAAAAAAGGAGACAAAGTTCAATTAGTTGGATTTGGATCTTTTGAAGTAAGAAAAAGAGCAGCTAGAAAAGGTAGAAACCCACAAACTAAGGAAGAAATCAAAATACCTGCATCAAAAGCTCCAGTATTCAAAGCTGGTAAAGCATTAAAAGATTTAGTAAACAAAAAATAAGATATTTGTATAAAATATAAATATATGAATTCATAGAAAGAAACTAGAAATAGTTTCTTTTTTTATATTGTAGGAAAGTTCTCCTAGGGTAAGGAGGAGTTAAGAAAAACTGAAGATTTTACTAATTTTGTTTTATATTAAAATTGCAACTTGCCAACTTAAATGATTTTCCCCAAAAGAAAAACAGCTCGTTCAAGATAATTTTCAAAGAAATTCTAAATTCATTTTATGGCACCCTTTCAAAACAAGTTTGAACATTTTCCATAAAATGAATTAAAAATTTCTATTTCAATTACTTTCAATTCGCTGTTTTTCTTTTGGGGAAAATCATTTAAGTTGGCAAATTGGCATAGGTAAGAAAAAAATTTGGTAAAATTTTATTTTTTTTTCGACAAAACTTTACAGTATATTCCAAAAATGGTATAATTTGGAATGATGAGAAAAGAGGAAATTGGATGTCGAAAAAATATTTAGAAAAAGACGTGTTAGAAGCAGCAATGGAAAGACTAGAAATTATATTCCAGAATTTTGATAATATCTATTTTAGTGTGAGTGGAGGAAAAGACAGCTCTGTAATGGTACAATTGGCTAATAAAGTAGCCAAAAAAATGGAAAAAAGATTTGACGTATTATTTATTGATTTAGAGGCTCAATATCGCTATACAATTGAACATATAGAAAGATTAAAACAACTATCACAAATCAGAGATTTCTATCATATAACTTTACCAATAGCATTAAGAAATGCTGTTTCAGTATTACAACCAAAGTGGATTTGTTGGGAAGAAGAAAGCAAACACCTATGGGTAAGAAATATGCCAAAAGACAGTATTAATATTCAAAACTGTCCATTTAGCTGGTTTAAAAAGGGAGAAGAATTTGAAGAATTTATTGTTCAATTTGCAAGTTGGTATCAAGCAAAATATCAAGGAAAAGTAGCATGTGGAATAGGAATTCGAACAGATGAGAGTTTAAACAGATTTAGAACAATTGCTTTTCAAGATAAAAAACATACTTTTGAAAAACACAATTGGACAACTAAATTAAAAATAAACGAAAAACATATTGAAGTATATAATTTTTATCCATTGTATGATTGGAAAACAGAAGACATATGGGGAGCAGTTAGTCAATTAGATTTAGAATTTAATTATATATATGAATTAATGTATAAAAATGGAGTAAGTATCTATGAACAAAGGCTATGTCAACCATATGGAGATGACCAAAGAAATGGATTAGATCAATTTAAAGCACTTGAATATGATACTTGGAGTAAGGTATTAAATCGAGTAAATGGCGTCAATTTTGGAAACATTTATTGTAAGACAACGGCCTTAGGAAATATCAAATCATGTAAACCAAGCTTTATGACTTGGCAAGAATATGCCGTATTTTTATTAGAAAGTGTAGGAATCTATAATAGAGACTTAATGTTACATTATTATCGAAAAATAAAAAAATTTATGATTTGGTATAAAAACAAATATGGAATTGAACAAAAAAATATTCCAGACATAGCAGAATGTAAATTAGAAAATCAAAAAAAGGCTATCTCTTGGCGAAGAATTGCAAGAGCCATAGAAAAAAATGATTTTTATTTAAGAAGATTATCATTTGGACAAACCAAAAATGATGACAGAGAACTAAAAGAATTAATTCATAAATGGGATAATTTATTAAACAAAAAAACAAGAACAGATGATAAAACATTACAAAAAGTGATACAAGAAAATTGTTAATAAGGAGTAAAAAATATGGTAATAAAAATGACAAATAAGCAAGAAAAATTTTATCAATATATGGGGAAATTTTTTGGGTCAAGATTAATCGAAAAACAGACCAATGACAGAATTTATGATGATGATAACAAAGAATGGTATATCTATTTAGAAGAAGAAAGAGTGATGGCATTTGTATCAGTTAATAATAATGTAATTAAAAATGTCTATACCACAAAAGAAAAATATTTAGAAGAAATATTAATGGTAATAAAAAAAGACAATGTTATAACTTATAGCATAGTAACAAATTATTATAAACCAATTTATGAAAAATGCGGATTTAAAGTTAGCCAAAATCAAGATTACAAAAATTTTATAACCATTTATATGGAAAAAGAAGTAGCATTGCTATTAGATTAAAACAGGAAGAAGGATAAAGAAAAATGAATGAAATAGAATTTCCCGTATTAAATGTAAAAATGGTAGATATTGATAAAGTTATTGCAAATGATTATAATCCCAATAAAGTAGCACCTCCAGAAATGCAATTATTAAAGCATTCTATTGAAGAAGATGGTTATACACAACCAATTGTAACCTATTATGATAAAGAAAGGGATATGTATATAGTAGTAGATGGATTTCACCGTTATCGTTGTGCCAAAGAATATTTTAACTTAAAAAAAATACCAATTGTAACAATTGACAAAGACTTGGAAAATCGTATGGCTAGTACCATCAGACATAATCGAGCAAGAGGAACCCATCAAATTATTGATATGTCACACATTGTTTTAACATTAACAGAAAATGGTTGGTCTGAAAAAGAAATTTCAAAACATTTAGGAATGGAATTAGATGAAATTATTCGATTAAAACAAATAACAGGACTAAAAGAAATGTTTGCTAATCATAAATTTAGTAAATCTTGGGAAGAATTTGAAGAAAACAGAAAAAAGAAAAATTAGAAAATTGCCAAAAGGGACGAACCTTTTTGGCAATCATTGGAGTTTTAAGTTATTTTTGCAAACGATTGGTAGACAAGGGGTCGGTTGATTTTTGTTGGTATATTGAGTGTGCCCAATTTTTTAACTTTGTAAATTTATGTGATTTTTGGTTCATTTTTGGGAATTGTGTGCCCAAATTGAGCCCAGTTATATTTAAGCTATTATGATTTTTTAGCAACCTAAGTATGCAAAATTTTTGAAAAAAATTTTGTAATGCCTTTGATTAATTAGCTTAGCATTTGATTTTATAAAAATAAATTTACGGAGGTTTTGATTATGAATAAAAAATGTTTTTGTTGTTTTGAAAGTATAAATAATGATTTAAATTGTAAAAATGACTTGATGACAGATTGACTGGATTTTAGGTCTGAAGAGTTGGAAACTAATTTGAGTGAGGAAGATAAAAGGCATTTGCTTAAGTTTGATCTTTTTGCTGATAGGATTTTAGATGCTACTTTGGATTCTAAAAAGGATTATGTTTCTGATGTTTTAGATGATTTGCATGATGATTTTTTTCAACATTGTATTTATTGGAATGAGAAGTATTATAGAACTGGATTTGGTGATGCTGTTAAGTTGCTGAATCATGCTTTAAATTCTTAGGTTTAATCTAAAATATAAAAGTGGGCAAAAGAAATTTTTTGATATTTTTTCTTTTTTCCCACTTTTTAAATTAATCTCTTCAATATGTTTTTAATTTGTCTTTATATATTTATTTTTAATTTATTTTAGCTCCTTATAGTATTTTGGAAAGTATTTTGATTAGTTTTTCGTAATCTTTTGTAATTCTTATTCTTGCATATGTATTATCTAAATTTATAAAATAACTACAATTTTCAGCAACAATACCTTCTTCCATCAATTTATTAGTTAAATTATCATATTTATCAGTTTTTAATGTAAATATTGGCGTCTCTACATTCGTGCTTATATAGTTTTCTTTCTTTAATGTCTTATTACATTATACCTCATTTCTTTATTCTTAAAATTAATATTACTTTCTATCTTTCTTTTAGATATCTCTTTAAAAGAAATGTTAAGAAATAGGGGAAAGTATAAAATTTGCCGTTAAATCCTATATTTCTATTACATAATTTTATTCCATATTTGATATCTTTGTATAAATTGTTGCTGATCAAATTATTAAGTGAAATTGTCGCATTATCATTTGCTTTTACTTCAATAGGAATTAAAGAATTTGTATCTCTAACCATAAAATCCATTTCAAGTTTTTTACTATCGTCTCTATAGAAATATAAATCATATCCTGCTTTTACTAACATATCTCCTACTATATTTTCATATAAAGCACCTTTATAAGTATTCATATTTTCATTATTTCTTAAGTCATCTTGAACTTCTTCATCTAATGACCCAATTAATAATCCAGTATCCGCAAAGTATAATCTATAATTATCAGGATTGTAATTTCCTTTTAATGGTAGACTTGCTTGTTCCATTGCGTAACAAACATTTACTATTCCAGCATTTGAAAGCCATTCAACTACTCCAACATATTCTCTATTTCTGGCTCCATCTGCTATTTTAGATATTTGAAACTTCTTATTTTCATTGCCTAAAAATACTGGTATTTTTCGATAACAGTTTAATATTTTTGTTTTATCTAGTCCTCCTGCATATTTTGTTATATCTTCTTCATAATCTAATAAAATTTGTTGTTGCATTTTTAAGATACCACTAAAATTTTTATTGGTAATAAATTGATTTACGATTGCAGGCATTCCTCCTACTATCATGTATTCTTTAAAATTAGACATCATTACATTGTATTGTATATCACTTAATGGTTTTAATTCTATCATACATTTATATAAATCATTAATTTGTTCATCCGTATATCCTTTACCCCATAAAAATTCTTCAAAATCCAGAGAATTCATGATATAGTCTTCTTTATTGCCAACACTATTTGATTCAATTTCTTTATAATTTATTCCCATTAAGGAGCCTGAACATATAACGTCATATCTGCCGTCTTCTCGAAATGCTTTTAATGAAGTTGCTGTGCTTACACAGTCTTGCATCTCATCAAAAAAAATTAAGGTATCATGTTCATTTAGTTCTAGTTCTGGCATTTTCAATGTTATATTTTTTATTATATTATCAACTTCAAATCCATCGTTAAATATTGTTTTAAATTGTGGTTGAAGTGCAAAGTTTATTTCTACAAAGGTTTTATAATTGTTCTCTCCAAAATTTCTTATGGCATTTGTTTTTCCAATCTGTCTAGCGCCCTTTATTATTAGGGGTAATTTATTACTATTATTTTTCCATTTAATAAGGTAATTATCAATTTTTCTTTTTAATCGTTCCATAAATTTTTTACCTCCTCTTATAAGAGTATATCACATTTTTAGAAAATTTTCAATAGATTTTCTCACATTTTTAGAAATATTTTTAGCTGCAAAATCACATTTTTTGAAAATTCTTGATTATAGTTTCTGCTACTTATTAGTTTTTATAAAAAATTATTGAATAGATTTTTTAGCTTATTTATTTTTATTTGCAAATTTCATCAAAGTCCTTTGAACCAATGAAATTTCTCAAGATTTTATATTATTTATCACAAAATTACATTTTTTATTTGTTCTAATTCTCTTTATATTATCCGCCTAAAGAAAAATCAATTTCATCTATATCAATATTTTTTCCATCAGTTTTTGTATTCCATGCTAGAGCGAGTTATTTTTTATTTGATACTATTCTTTTTATAAATTCTTTTTGTACAGTATTTTTAATTCCTCCAGCTAAAACCTGTCCATCTTAAATGCTTATACTTACTTCTTTATTCTTATAAGATACATGTATATGAGGAATGTTATGACTTGTATTCTCTTTTGAGTTCATATAATATCTAATACCATCAATTAACCATATATCTCCACAGCCTCCAAACAATACAATAAAATGAAAGGATAAAATTCAATGAATAAAATACGATACAAAAAAGAAGAAATCAAGACAGCATAGTTTCTGCTTATTTCAGCCTTAAATTAAGAAAATAAAATTTTTATCATTTATAAGCAGAAACTATTTGTATATTATAGAATTTTAATCAAATATATTTTAATATCGAAAATTCAAAGTTTACCAAAAAATTTTTTTACATAGATTTGTGCCCATAACGTGCCCAATATTTTTTATGTAACTTGTTATAGGCAAAAAAATAAGAGTCCACAATCTCTTGCGACTCTAATAAAATATGTGGTTGCGGGGGTAAGACTCGAACTTACGACCTTCGGGTTATGAGTTATTTTTATTTTAAGTCTAATTGAATATGAACATCTCTTAATTGTTGTCGCTTTACTTGACTAGGGGCTCCCATCATTAAGTCTTGAGCTTTACTATTAAGAGGAAATGCAATAACTTCACGAATGCTATCAGAGTGTGTTAAAAGCATAAGCATTCTATCAATTCCAGGAGCAATACCAGCATGTGGCGGTGCACCAAATTGAAAGGCAGTGTATAAAGCTCCAAATTTTGTTTTTACTTCTTCTTCAGTATATCCTGCCATAGTAAAGGATTTTAGCATAATTTCAATGTCATGATTTCTAACAGCCCCAGAGGAAAGTTCAATGCCATTACAAACAATATCATATTGATAAGCTAAAATATCTAAAGGATTTTTAGTATTTAAAGCTTGTATGCCTCCTTGTGGCATAGAAAATGGATTATGACTAAAAGCTAAATTACCATGTTCATCTTCTTCAAACATCGGAAAGTCTACTATCCATGCAAAAGAAAAAACATTATAATCAATTAGTTCTAGCCTTTTTCCAAGTTCCTCTCTTATTTGTCCAGCAAGTTCAGTTGCTCGTTTGTTATTGTCTGCAATGAAGAAAATGGTATCTTCTTTTTCTAGTTTAGCTAATGTTAATAATTCAGATTTTAAGTCATTTGGAATAAATTTATCAATGGGCCCTTTAAAACTTAAATCTTCTTGAACTTCCAAGTAACCAAGCCCTTTCATACCAATGCTTAGGGCATATTGTAGTAATTTTTCATGAAAGCCTTTAGATAGATGTCTTTTTACGCAAATGGCTCGAACTGTTTTATGGATAAATGGTTCAAAAGTACATTTAGAAAAGAATTCAGATAAATCTATTATATGAAGCGGATTTCTTAAATCTGGTTTGTCAGTTCCGTATTTGAGCATTGCTTCTTGATAAGAAATTCTTGGAAATGGGTAAGTGGTTATTTGTTTGTTAGAAAACTTTTTAAAAGTATTATAAATGACTGGTTCAATGACGTCAAAAACATCTTCTTGTGTAGCATATGCCATTTCCATATCCAACTGATAAAATTCCCCAGGAGCTCTATCTGCTCTTGCATCTTCATCTCTAAAGCATGGTGCAATTTGAAAATATTTATCAATACCAGAAACCATTAACAATTGTTTGAATTGTTGCGGTGCTTGTGGAAGAGCGTAGAATTTGCCAGCATGTAATCTGCTTGGAACTAGATAATCTCTTGCACCTTCAGGAGAAGAACTAGTTAGAATTGGCGTTTGTACTTCTAAAAATCCTTGTTCAATCATTTCATTTCTTAAAAATTGAAGTACTTGGGCTCTTAAAATTAGGTTATTTTTTAATTTATTATTTCTTAAGTCTAAAAAACGGTATTGCAGTCTTAAATCTTCTCGTATTTCTTGCATAGAATTTACTTCAAAAGGTAAATTTTTAGTTCTTTTTCCTAAGATTTTGATTTCTTCTATACGGATTTCTACGAATCCAGTTTTTAATTTTGGATTAATGGTTTCTTCGTCTCTTTTTTTTACTTCTCCATAAACGGTAACAGAAGATTCTAAAGGAATGTGAGAAGCAAAGTCAACATCTTCTTCTTTACCAGAAGTTACTACTTGGGTAATTCCATACATGTCTCTTATATCTAAAAAGACAAGTCCACCAAAATCACGTATGCTTTGCACAAACCCGGCAATTCTGACTTTTTTTCCTACCTCTTTTAAACTAATTTCATGACAAGTACAAGTTCGATATTCTTTCATTTTTTACCTCCTTAGTTTTATTGAAAAAGAATTGAAAAATAGAGTTTGGCTCATTTTTAAAAATTTCCTTTTTCAATCTTGTTACAACAAAAAACGCCCACTGCATGCAGGGACGAAATAATTTTTTCCGCGGTACCACCCAACTTGAAAATCTGTAAGATTTTCCACTTTATTAAAAATACTCCAATGTGTTTTGCTATTTTAGGTTGACCTTTAAGGGCTTACAGCCTATGACCCTTATTCTCTAAAAGTTACTTCTAAATGCTTTCATTGTACAAACGTATGGTTTTTATTTTAATAGGTATTATTTTACAAGGTTTTGATAGATTTGTCAAGAGCTATAAAAAATTTTTGATAGTATCTAAGTATTAATTTATATTTAGTAATTTATTTTACAGGGGAGGTTTCTAACCAAATTTCATGAACTTTTACTAAATACCTACCTAATTGTAAACCTACAAAATATTCTCCTGTTATTTCTTTTGTATCTAAGTTTAAGATAATATTTTCTCCTGTTTGATTTCCAGTTATTCCAGAATTTTTTTCTAAGTTGAACCAATTTCCTAAATTTATTTTTGATTTTTGTAATCCTATCATAACTCCTCCATTTGAATTTGTATATCCATTTGACTCAATAGTTATTTTCATATTTAAACTTTGTATAGAATCAAATAAAATACTGTTTTTAGAGCTTAATGCTAAAGTACAATAGTTATCATTATAGGAATTTAAGTGCAAATAAGGATAAGTATCTAAATCAAAACTTGTATTTTGTTGTCTAGTTACTTCCCATCCTCCAGTAATTGTTTCATATTTGTTTCCTTCTTTATATAAGTAAATTTTTTTAGAAGAAATATCTTTAATCTTTTCAATAGTCATATCTTCTTTTATTTTATATTGATAAGTTTCTCCATTTTTTGTAATTGTAATAATTTTTTGAAATGTATTATTAGTATTTTCTTCTTTTTCGCCTACTGTAATTTCTAAATTATCTTGTATTTTTTCACTTATAGTTTCAGTTGTAATATCATCTAAATTTGCAGGACGTTTTTGTTCGGTTTGTATTTGTGTTTGTATATCAATAATTGCTAATTGCAATAATTCTTTTATTTGTGCTTGTGTTGTTTTTTCTTCTGCTTGTTGAGCTTTATTTAATATTCCATTATCTCCTGTCAAAGTTGCAATCGAAATTCCTGCTAGAATTAATAATACAATAATCGTTATCACCAACGCAATTAGTGTAATACCTTTGTTAGTTCTATTATTACTTGAGGTTAATTTTACATTATTAATGAATTGTTTCATTGATAACTCCTCCTTCATTTCTTTTGCATTTATTGTTAATTTTATATATTGTTATCTTTTACCATTTTAGAAAATCGTATACATTTAAGTTTAACTTTTATTATTTCCTATGTTTTTTTCTAATAATGAATTAGTCTTTTCAATGTATGATTACTTTAAATAGGCAAAATTAATGCTTATGTTTTTAATTGTATCAAAACCAAAAACACTTATCAACAAGTTTTCATAATTAACTAACACTTACAGGTTACAGTTCACTAAAAAACTATTATTTATCTATTAGGAAAACTTGACATATAAAACAAAAAAGATATAATAGAATAAAAAACAAAAAAGAAGACAAAATAAAAAAAAGAAGGGAGACAAAAAATGGAAAGTTTAAAACTACAAATTGAACAGATACTAAAACAATTAGAATATATGATAGAAAAAGAAGAAGACAAAAATCAAATTGAGAAACAAAGAAAAAAATTAGATGAAAAATTAGAAAAATATTTAGAAGATATATAGAAATAAAATACAATATAAGACGAATATAATTCATTTATAGAAATACCAGAATTTGATAAGATAAACAAAAACTAAAAATAGGTGGGGAGAGAATGAGAAAATTAAGCACAATAAAAATAGGAACAAATTTACAACAAATTAGAAAAAGTAATGGATATACACAAGAAAAACTAGCCGAAAATATAGAAGTGTCAGTTAGATATATTAGTGATATTGAACAAGATAGAGCAAAACCATCTTATGAAATTTTGATTCGTATTTGCAATTTATTTCATGTAACATTAGACCAAATTTTTAGTGAATTTTTGAACGTAAAAGAAAATAAAAAATTAGACTATTCTTTAGCAGGATATGAAAAACTATCAGATGAGAATAAAAAGACGATTGAGCATTTAATTATGTATTTTAATAAAAAGTAAATAGTCTTTATGACTATATAAATTTTTTACAAAGTTGTGATAATATACTTTTCAATAATAGTTAGTAAATGATAATAAAAAATCTAAATTTAAATCATAAAATTATTGAAAAGTTTCCTTCTATCTTGTATAATCAAAGAAAATATACAAAGAAGGGGATAAAAATGGGAGAAATTGAAATATTAATAAACAAAGCAAAACTAGAAAAAAGAATTGAAGAAATGGGGAAACAAATTCAAAAAGACCATGAAGGAAAAGAAATCGTATTTATTGGAATCCTAAAAGGTTCAGTTATGTTTATGGCAGAACTTGCTAAAAACATAAAAAGTAATATAATCCTTGATTTTATGGATGTATCAAGCTATGAAGGAACCGAAAGTACAGGTACCATCAAAATAAATAAAGACATAAGAGATTCCATTGAAGGAAAAGATGTAATCATTGTAGAAGATATTATTGATACAGGCAGAACCCTTACTTATGTAAAAGAATATTTAAAACAAAAAAATCCAAACAGTATAAAAATCGCAACCATGTTATCTAAACCATCTAGAAGAGTTATGGAGTTGCAAGTAGATTATATTGGTTTTGCCATTGAAGACAAATTTGTAGTAGGTTATGGATTAGATTATAATGAAAAATATAGAAATTTGCCATACATAGGATATATCGAAAATTAAAAAAGGTCCAATAAAATTGGTATGTGATAGGAGAAAGGCTATGTTTGACATCGAAGAAGAACTAAAAAAATTGCCGAATCGACCTCGGAGTCTATGTCATGAGAGATAAAGAAGATAATATTATTTATGTAGGGAAGGCAATTTCACTAAAAAATAGAGTAAGGCAGTATTTTAGAAAAAATGATAAAACGGCAAGAATTGAGAAAATGGTCAGCCTAATTGACCATTTTGAATATATTGTAGTAGACAATGAAGCAGAGGCATTAATTTTGGAATGTAATTTGATTAAGAAAAACAGACCAAAATTTAATGTCTTATTAAAAGATGATAAAACCTACCCCTATATAAAAATTGACTTAGCATCTGATTATCCAGCTGTATTTATTACAAGAAGAGTAATTAATGACGGTTCCAAATACTTTGGTCCTTATGCCAATCCAGGAGCAGCTAAAGAAATGGTTAACTTCATCAAAGACAAATATAAAATTCGTCAATGTAAAACCCTAAAAGAACGAACAAGACCATGTTTAAACTATCATATTGGCAAATGTTTAGCACCTTGTATGAAAATGATTAGTAAAGAAGAATATCGTAAGCAAATTGATGAAATTATTGATTTACTAGAAGGAAAAACAGATAAATTAGTAAAAGAATTAGAAAAACAAATGGAGCAAGCTTCTAGAAAACTAGATTTTGAAAAAGCAGCTTATGTAAGAGATAAAATTCAAGCAATTCAAAGAGTATCAGAAAAACAAAAAGTATCGAACCTATCAGAAAACAACATAGACGTGATTGGAATAGCCAAATCAGAATTAGAAATTTGTATTGAAATATTTTTCGTAAGAGGAAGTAAGATGATTGGTAGGGAGCATTATTTCTATAGTGATTTAAAAGATATGGAAAACAAAGAAATTTTGGCAGGATTTATCAAGCAATATTATTTAGATAATCCTAATATTCCTAATAAAATTATGATAAAAGAAGAAATAGAAGATAAAGAAACCATAGAAAAATGGTTATCCACAACTTTGGGCAAAAAAGTGGAAATCAAAACGCCAAAAAAAGGAGAAAAATTGCGATTTGTAGAAATGGCAGAAAATAATGCAAAAGTAACATTAGAAAATAAAGAAAAAGATAAAAGTGAAATTCTAATGGAGCTAAAACAAGTATTAGGACTAGAAAAATTACCAAGAAAGATTGAAACCTATGATATTTCAAATTTATCAGGAGAATATACAGTAGCTGGTATGTGTGTTATGCAAGATGGCATCATAAAAAAGAATTTATCAAGAAGATTTAAAATAAAAACTGTATTTGGACAAGATGACCCAAGATGTATGGAAGAAGTGATAAAAAGAAGACTAAAACATTCCATCGAAAATCCACAAGGAGGGTTTGGAAACTTACCAGATGTTATCTTTGCAGACGGCGGAATTACACAAATAAGAGCTGTCCAAAAAGCAATCCATGATTTTAAAGACGAAGGAAAAAATCATGATGATAAAAATAAACCATTAAACATCGCAGTTTTTGGAATGGTAAAAAATGATAAACATCAAACAAGAGCCTTAATGGATGATCAAAGAAATGAGTTAGAAATTTCACCAAATTTAATGAATGTAATCACAAGATTTCAAGATACTGTCCATGAAACAGCCATAACATATCATCGAAAAATAAGAGATAAACAAATTACAAAATCAGAATTAGATGCCATTACAGGTATTGGAGAAACTAAGAAACAGGCTTTGTTAAAGTATTTTGGTAGCGTAGAAAAAATCAAACAAGCAAGCCTAGAAGAACTTATGCAAGTAAAAGGAATTAGCCAATCAATTGCCAAAACTATATTTGCTTTTTGGGACGAGAATGGATCTTCCCTTTAAGAAAGGTTAAAAGAAATAAAATAGAGGGGCAAAATGCCCTCTTTAATGCAAATTTAAAATTGTCGGTATAATAAGTCCGCAGGGAAATCTCATGCGGATTTTTTTGGTATAGCTGTTATAATAGGTTAGTGCAGCTATATAACAAAAGCCAAGAGTTGTAAATGTAAAAAGAATTGTTTTTTTCATCTTATGCCTCCTTGTATACAATGGGGAATTTCCCAATCTAATAGATAAAATTAATATAACATAAACTAAAAAAATTAACAAGAGTTATATTGGCATAATTTGAAATAGGCATAAGTTGGTTTTTTAGAAAGTTAAAAATTTTTAAAGGATAGGAATATTTTCAAAAGTTTTGCATATACATATAGGGAAAATGTATAGAGGGGGAAATAAATATGGAATATGCAAAAGATGAAATTTTTCAAATTCGATATCATACAGACTTAAATCGATTAGAAATGAGAAAGGATAATTGGACAAGCAGGCTAGGAAAGAGGATGAAAAGACATAAGCTACTAACAGTTGCAATTGTTTCATTGTGTGTGTTTGCTACAGTTAATATTATTATGATAGGTAGCTTTATGAGAATTTTACAAAATCTTTAAAAAATGTTGGAAAAGCTAAAGGAATGTGGTAAAATAATGCTATTCAAGAAAAAGGAGGAATAGTAGTTATTTTGGCTACGAAAGAATATGAAATTAGCAAATGAATGGAAAGAATATAAGATTTTAGATATGGCAGACGGTCAAAAGCTAGAAAAATGGGGAGATGTTGTTCTAGTTAGACCAGACCCACAAATTATTTGGAAAGATAAGTGTTATCCCAATAAGTGGAAAGAAATTAATGCTACTTATCATAGAAGTAAGACTGGTGGAGGTTCTTGGGAGTTTAAAAAGAAGATGCCAAAAACTTGGCAAGTGCATTATAAAAATTTGACTTTTAATATTAAACCAATGGGATTTAAACATACAGGACTTTTTCCAGAGCAGGCTGTTAATTGGGATTGGATGATAAATAAGATTCAATCAGCCAAAAGAGAAATTAAGGTGCTAAATTTATTTGCCTATACAGGTGGAGCAACGGTTGCGTGTCTATCAGCTGGGGCTTTTGTATGTCATGTAGATAGTTCAAAAGGAATGACTACTTGGGCAAAGGAAAATGTAGCATCTTCTAGTTTACAAGAAAAGCCTGTTCGATTCATAATTGATGATGTTGTAAAGTTTGTGAACAGAGAGATTAGAAGAGGCAATCGATATGATGCTATAATTATGGATCCACCTTCCTATGGTAGAGGGGCCAAAGGGGAGGTTTGGCAGTTTGAAAGTAATATTTATGATTTAGTAGAGTTGTGCCAGCAAGTATTATCAGATAATCCTTTATTCTTTTTAATTAATTCTTATACAACTGGAATATCTAGTATGGTATTAAAAAATATTTTGAGTGTGACAGTAGATAAAAAATATAAAGGAAAATTAGAAAGTGGAGAAATTGGGCTTCCTATGGAAAATTCAAATTTAGTGTTACCTTGTGGAATTTATGGAAGGTGGGAAGCATGAATCATTTGAAAGTATTATTTGAAGATAATCATATTATTGTTGTGGAAAAAAAACCGAATATTCCATCACAAGCAGACAAAACAGAAGATAGGGATATGCTTACAATGGTAAAACAATATATTAAAGAAACTTATCACAAACAAGCAAATGTATATTTAGGATTGGTTCATAGGTTAGATAGACCAGTTGGAGGAGTCATGATTTTTGCCAAAACATCTAAAGCAGCTTCAAGATTAAGTGATCAAGTAAGACAAAAAAATTTTAAGAAAAAATACCTGGCTGTAGTGGATGGGAAAATAGAACCTAAGCAAGGAACCTTAGAAGATTATTTATATAAAGATGAAAGGCATAATATTAGCAAAGTAGTCAATCAAAATAAAAAAAATGCGAAGTTGGCGAAATTAGATTATAAGGTATTAAATTATCAAGCAGTAAAAAAGTTAAGTTTGGTAGAAATTCATTTACATACAGGAAGGCATCATCAAATAAGAGTTCAGCTATCTCATTTTGGACATAGTATTTTTGGAGACCAAAAATATGGAACAAGAGGACAGGGAAAACAAATTGCTTTATGGGCATATGAGCTTACAATTAAACATCCAATTTCACAAGAAGAAATGACTTTTCAAGATTTACCAGAACCAATTGGGACATGGTGCATATTGAAAGAACAAAAAATATAGGTTTAGATGAATAAAAAGGTATTGGATAGGATTAAAAATCTTGTATGTGAGTAAAAATTAGAAGAAATCAAAAAAATTTAATTATTATTTTTGAAAATTTCAAAAAGTATTTGCATTTTGGGAAAATTTATGTTACAATATCGAAGTATCAAAAAGAGAGAAACCGTAGGGAGGAAGAAAATAAATGGAAATAGCAAAAGGAATATTAATTGTAATTTATTTTATGGTAGCAATAGTATTAATCATACTAACATTAATCCAAACAAAAGAAGATGAGGGATTATCATCTACCATAACTGGTTCATCAACAAACAACTTCTTTGAAAAAAACAAAGGAAGAACCAAAGAAGGAAAACAAAAAAAATGGACAATTATATTAGCAGTAGTATTTGCAATCTTAACCATAGCATTAGGGATTTTATATATGGCATAGAAAAAGTAGAAGGGCGGTTTTTATTTTAAAAACTTGCTCTTTTTTCAAAGAAGGTTACAAAAGTTGCCAAAATGGATTGACCTTTTTGGCAAAATGTGTAAGTAAAAGCTTTACGTTTTAAACCAATAAAAATACAAAAAGGTTTTTATCTTTTGGCATTTATGAAAGGAAAATTAAAGAATGGAAGAACAGGAACTGAAGATTTTAGAATTAATGAAAAACGAAGATTATGTACCGATGAAAGCAAAAGAAATGGCAATGATAATGAGGGTACCTAAAAACGAATATAGAGATTTTTTAGAAGTTTTGGGAAATTTAGAGTTGAATTTTAAAATCCAAAAAAATCGAAAAAGTAGATATCGTTTAGTAGAAAAAACTTACTATGATGGAATTTATAGAAAAAATCAAAAAGGATTTGGATTTGTAAGAATAGAAAGTCAGGAAGATGAAATTTATGTTGCAAAAGAAAATTCACTAAATGCTTTAAATGGAGATAGAGTACTAATTGAAATTATAGAAGAAAAGAATAGAATAAAGAATGCAGAAGCAAAAGTCGTAAAAATTTTAAAACATGAAAAAGACACTATAGTAGGTATTTTTCAACATAATAAGAGTTTTGGTTTTGTTGTGCCAGATGATAGAAATTTTGGAACCGATATTTTTATTCCTAAAAAAGATATGGGAAAGGCAAGAAATAACCATAAAGTATTAGTAAAAATAACAAAATATCCAACAGAAGGAAAAAAAGCAGAAGGAAAAATTGTAGAAGTGTTAGGTAATGTTAACGAAGCAGGCGTGGATATGCTTTCTCTTATTAAAGAACATAATTTGCCATCTACCTTTCCTGAAGTAGTTGTGCAAGAGGCAAAACATTTTGAAAATAAAGTAGATAAAAAAGATATTCCTCATCGTGTGGATTTTCGAGATAGAGAAATTTTCACCATTGATGGAGAAGATGCCAAAGATTTAGATGATGCAGTTCGTGTAAAAAAATTAAAAAATGGAAATTATAAATTAGAAGTTCACATTGCAGATGTTAGCTATTATGTAAGAGAAAATAGTTTACTAGATGGAGAGGCTTTGATAAGAGGAACCAGTATTTATATGTTAGGAAGAGTTATTCCAATGTTACCAAGAGAGCTATCAAATGGAATTTGTAGTTTAAATGCTGGAGAAGATAGGTTTACATTATCTTGTTTGATGGAGATAGATGAAAAAGGTAATGTGATATCTTCTGAAATAGTAAAGGGAATTATTAATGTAACGCAAAGAATGAGTTATACAGATGTACAAGCTATTTTAGATCATTCAAATGAACAAATACTAAAAAGATATAAGCCATATATTTCACACTTTAAGGCAATGGAAGAATTGGCCATTATCTTGAAAAATAAGAGAATGGAACAAGGATATCTAAACTTAGATATTCCAGAGAGTAAAATAGATTTAGATATGGATGGTAGGGTAACTAATATTTCCAAATATGAAACTACTTTTGCTCATGAAATAATAGAACAGTTTATGCTAACAGCTAATGAAACAGTTGCAGAAAAATTTTTTTGGTTAGAAGCACCTTTTATTTATCGTGTACATGAAGATCCAGACATGGAAAAAATCCAAGAATTAAATAAGTTTTTATTTAATTTTGGAATGAAAATAAAAGCCAATAAAGATAATATTTATCCGAAAGAATTTGCTAAGATATTAGATGAAGTAAAAGGCAAAGAAGAAGAAAAGGTAGTGTCTAATTTAGTTTTAAGAACTTTGAAAGTGGCTAGATATGAAGCAGAAAATAAAGGGCATTTTGGAATTGCCAGTAAATATTATTGCCATTTTACATCACCAATTAGAAGATATCCAGATTTATTTATCCATAGAGTTATTTCAAAATATTTAGAACAAAACTATGATGTATCAGAAAAATGGATAGAAGAGAAACAAACACAAGCCCAGGAAAGAGCAGAGCAATCATCAGAAAGAGAAAAGATAGCAACAAAGGTGGAAAGAGAAGCAGAGGACTTGAAAAAAGCAGAATATATGGAAAAAAGAGTGGGAGAAGAATATGAAGGTATCATATCTTCTGTTACTTCTTTTGGAATTTTTGTAGAACTTCCCAATACAGTTGAAGGATTGATTAGATTTGAGGACTTAGGGGATGAATACTTTATATATGATGAGGATAGAAAGAGATTAATTGGTGAGAGAACCAATAAAACTTATAAAATAGGAGATAGAGTAATAATAAGAGTAAAAAGAGCGAGTAAATTATTAAGACAAATTGATTTTGAAATGAGATAAAATGGGGGGAAGGGACAATTGGGGACGGTTCTTAATTGCTACTTTTATTAAAAATTTTAATATTTTAAATAATTATTTAATTAAAAGTAGCAATTAAGAACCGTCCCCAATTGTCCCTTCCCTCCATTTTCTTTTTTAGTTTAGCCAAATGATGATATTAGAGAAAATAACAACAAGAATGGAAAAAGCAATAACAGTTATGCCACCTATTTTATTTTTTATGGTATTAATTTCATACCATGCGTATCCAATAGCTTTTAGCAAAATATAGAGGCTAATAATTAAAAATAACATGTGATAAACAATACTTGACAAAGTCATTCCTCCTTTTTAGTTAAGTTTCAGTAATTAGCATACTAGACTTAATAGAAGTATCAATTTGCACTTCAAAAAAGGCATTTTGATAGTTATTAGTCCAGTTATAGTTGTCAAAGTCTTGAGTTGTAAAGAAGTTTCCTAGTGCATATTTTCCAAGGCCATTAATATCAGACTTTAAATCCTTTGATGTTTTATATAGATAGTCAGTAAATACAGCTTCTAAGTATTTATTACAAGTTTCTGAAATGTCATTTAAGATGGTGGGGTCTAAATATTGGGAGTTACTAGACATAGAGTAAATTCGACCATCAAATTGTGCTTTTACCTTAATGTAAGGAGAAGTAGTAGAAGTATCGATGTCAACTTTTGTATTACCTTTTGGTGTTACATAGATGTCAATATAGCTTTTTACATCATTTGGGTCTGGTACAGAAACTAAAAAGCGGTCAACTTGATTTCTTAAAGCTAAAAAAGTAGAGGTTTCGATTGCACATAGTTCACCTACTAGTTTGTCATCTTTAAAGGCAGCAATACCAATATTTTCTGATCCATTTTCTCCTTCAATAGGTGTTTGATTTGATTTTACATCATAATTTTGTTGGATTTGGCTATTTCCTTGATTTTGAGGTTTTTCTGTTGATATTCCACCTAGAATAGCATAAGGTTCACAGGTTTTACATATAATGGCATTGAAAAAATCGCCAATTGTAGCATTTGGTTTGAAACCAGTATATTTACTAGAGTTTGTAAATATTTCATAGTATTTAGAAATTAGGTTTTCAAGTTCAGGAGAGGTTTGCTCCATATAAAATTTGGCCTTGCATTTGCTAACAACAATATTAGCAGAAGGACGAATTTGTGTGTCATTGATTAAGGTATAGATTTCTTCTGAGATTCCTTCTTGGGCAAGTTCTTCTGAAAATATGATTACTTTACAATGTGACAGATTTAATTCTTTTCCCATGTAGCTGTCCATTAAATTGATTGCGGTACTAAGTGATGGAGCACTTACAGAGTCCATAACAGTAGGTGTTTTTTCAGTAGAACCAGATTCAGTTGACTTAGTGGTAGTAGAGAATTGAAAGCTTACTTCCAAATTATTATCTTCTCCTTTATCAATGCCAATTACAAGAACATAGGCTAAATTGTCCATACTAAGTGATAAGTAAGAACTTGAAAAGGCAATAATAAAGAAAACAATTAAGAGAAAGATAAATAGATTTCGTATAATTTTATTCAAAAGAACCCCTCCTTTTATTTTTTTAGACTGTCAACCTTAAGAAATATAATCAATCAAGAAATAGTTTGGCTATTTGCTTGAATCTTTTTTTGTTTTCTTTTCATGATATTAGCTAAAATAAGAATACTAATTCCTAAGCCAAAACAGATACCTAACACTAAATAAGGATAGATTTCTGTTTCGAACTTATCAGAAATAGCATAATTTTTTGGTACCAATGTAATAGCAAGGATGAGAAGTCCAAAAATATCAATCAAAGGCTTTTTTGTTTCAATGTTAGTTAGTTTTTTAAAAATACTCATAGCAAATTTGCTAGTAATGCTTAAATAACAACAAAATGCCAAAATCCAAATTAGTAAGAAAATAGATTCAAGTCTTTGAAAAAAGCTTCCGAATTCGATATATCTTGTGGCATTATATAAAGGCGTAATTTCGTTTGTGTTGATGAAAAAAGAAAACATAAACAAAAGTGTTGCTACACATAGCATTAAATAAATAGCAGAAATACCAATAGAAATTAAAGCAATTTTTTTCATTTTTTCAGGTTGTTTTAAATAAGGTGGTAAAAAATATAAAAAGGCAATTCCACCAAAAGCAGATAAATTAGTAAGACCAATAACAAAGGTGTTAAATAAACCATCACCAAAAATAGGGAACATTCTTTGAGGCACAAATTTATTCATATTGGCAAAAAATAGAAATATAATACTGGCTAAAACAAGTGGTAAAATTAACAGATTTGTCTTTAAAGAGGCATTAAAATCAAGTCTATTAACACAACAAATTGCAATGACAAACAAAGAAAGGATAAATAAAATATTGGTCATTGGATAGTAAATAATTTTTATACTTTCACAAAAGTTTCTAAGTAAAATACTAGAACTTATTAAAAAGTAAAGAATAAAAATGATACCAATTATATTTTTAAAAACCTTTCCGCCTAAATATTCTGAAATATCAATAATATCACTACCAGCAAAGTTTTTCATAAGCCTAACAATCAAATAAGAAAATAAAATGGCTAAGATACTTACAAAAATTAAATTGATAATGGTTGCAGATTTTGTTAAAACTAAAATTTCTCTTGGTAAAGACGAAATAGTATGAGTAACAACAATAATAAGAACTAGCATAATTGCTTCAATTGTACCAAGTTTTGATTTTGTCATGGTAAAACTCCTTTCTTTGTATTTTTAATTTATGGTTTTTTATGATATTTCCATTTCATAGAAATTTTTGCTTGATTTTTTTCTTTTTTAGATGCTATATAAGAAGGGCGATATTCTCGTTTCCAAATAGGATTTAGCAAATAACCATTTCCTTTTGATTCAGTAGTAGGAGCAAAAGGAGTTGTATAAGAAACGCCAAAAGATCGTAAACTACAAACAAAGCTAATATAAACAAATAGACCTAAAGCAATTCCTAAAAAACCAGCCATAAAGCCAAGTAATACAAATGCAAAACGGAAATATCTTAAATGAAAACCAAAAGAAAAGTCAGGAATAGCAAAAGAAGCAATACCAGTCATAGCTACAATAATAATTAAAATTGGACTAACAATACCAGCACTAACAGCTGCTTGTCCTAAAACTAAGGCACCAACAATTCCAATTGTAGGACCAATGGCAGAAGGAACACGAAGTCCAGCTTCACGAATTAACTCAAAAGAGATTTCCATTAAAAGAATTTCTACGATAATAGGAAAAGGGACATTTTCCCTAGAGCTTAATATCGAGTAGAGTAGACCAGTTGGTAAAATTTCTTGATGAAAACTAGTAATAGCAACATATAATCCAGGTAAAAGTAAGGTGATAAAGGCAGCTAAAAATCTAAGCATTCGTAAGAAATTTGCAAAATTAACTTTTAAATTGCTATCTTCAGGAGAAGTTAAAAAGTCAATTAAAATAGCAGGCATAATAATACCATAAGGAGTTCCATTGACAATGACAATGACTCTACCTTTTAAAAGATATTTAGCTGTTTTATCTGGTCTTTCGGTAGAAATCATTTCTGGAATGCCTAAGGCATTTGATTCAACTAATAATTGTTCTAATTCTCCAGCAGATAGTAAAGAATCGATTTCTAAGTTATTTAAGCGATATTTAACTTCATTGACTAAATCCGAATTGGTAATATTTTTCATGTAACAAATAGCACATTTAGTTTTGGTAATTTTTCCAACTTCTAAATTTTCTATAACTAGATTTTCGTTATTGACAATTCTTCTAATTAAAGAAGTATTGGTTCTAATATTTTCGACAAAGGCTTCATGGGGTCCTTTTATAACAATTTCATTATTGGGGCTATTCACACTTCTTTGCTTAAAACCTTTTACTTCAATGTCAAAAGCAAGGCTTAGGGTATCAACAAATAAAGCACAGTTCCCAGAATTAATACCATTTGCTACTGTATCAAAGTCAGTTGCTTCTTTTACAGCATTTTGAGGCATTAAACAACCCATTAAATAATTAGACAAGTCGAATTTTTTGACTTTTCGGACAGTAATATTATTGGCAACTGCTTCAGAAATTACTTTACTTTGTGTACCTTCATATAAATTACTTTTGTTTCGTAGCATGAGAGGCTCTAAGACAAATTTGTCCATAATTTCAGAGTCTACCATACCATCGATATAAACTAAAAAGGCATTATATTGCTTTCCTCTAGCGTTAATAGTAAATTGTCTTAAAATGACATCACTATTAATTAATAGGTTGTATTTGGTTTTCATATATTCTAAATTGACATTTAGACTTGGAAAGATATTTATGGTTTCTTCTGTGTCAGATACTGAATCTACTGCTTGATTATCATTGGATTCTGTATTTTGAGTACCTTCTGGCAAACTGAAATTATATTCAACTGGTGGCTCATAAGTAAACAACTTTTGAAAAATATTTTTTAAATTCATCGTTTTCTCCATTATTTTTTTACTGCTTAGTCAATTCTGTGAACAAAAATATTATACAAAAAAGGAAGACAGTTTGTTCAAATAATTATCATAGAACTTCTAAATTTATTTTATGGATCTTTTCAAAGCAAGTTTGAACATTTTCCAAATAGAACAAAAGGAATATAATTAAAATTTTTTGACCTTTTTATATTATTTTTATATTCCATCTTTGTTCGTGTGCAAAAAATTGCTTGCAATTTTTTTGTACCTTTTTTGTATAATATTTTGGTTGACAGTTTAAGTAATGTTAAAATTAAGCAGTATTTTTTTATTAGTATTTCTAAAAATAAACAAAATATACTAGTTTTTTGAAGAAAAAAATGATATAATAAAAAGAGAAAAAAACAAAGGAGAAATAGTATGAAAAGTAAATTAACAACAATCATTATTACAATTATTATATTACTAACACTTAGTGTTTTTTCTTTATTTGGTATAATGGTGTGGAATGAATTAAAACAAATGGAAATATCTGCACAACCAGAAGATATGAAAACGATTCTTTCAGAAAGCATGGATACAAAAAGTGAAGAAATAAAGTCACCACAAATTTTAGAAAATCCATTTGACAATATAAAAGACGAAAATCAACAAAGGGAAGAAAAAGATAATTCTAATGTTAATAAATATTTTTATAATCAACTAGAAGATTATTCAAAAACGATATATAGAGCTTTTGAAATAAACAAAGAAAATATGAAAACAGGAACCCAAAAAATAGAGTTGGGAAGCTCATTTAGTTCTTTATTACAACAAGAAGATGGGCAAGAACAATTAGGAAATTATTATCAATCAGCTTTAGAAGCCTATACTTATGATAATCCAGATGTATTTTATTTAAGTCCCAATAAAATGTATTTAAACATAGAAACTACTACAAAAGGAAAAAAAGTTACTTATTATGTATATATTAATAGTGGTGATGAAGAAAATTATTTAATTGATGAATTTTCTTCTAAAGAAGAAGTTGATTTAGCCATCAATCAAATTGAACAAGTTAAAAATGGAATTTTGCAAAATAGACAAAATAATGCTTATGATAATATTAAAATGGTACATGATTATTTAGTAGAAAATATAGAATATGACACTAGTATTTCTAAAAATCATATTTATAATATGTATGGGGCAATGATAAATGGAGAAGCGGTTTGTGAAGGGTATGCAAGAAGTTTTAAGTATTTAATGGATTCACTTGGTATACCATGTACATTAGTAATTGGAAAAGGAACTAATTCAGAAGGAAATCTAGAAAATCATGCTTGGAATTATGTGCAAATTGATAACCAGTGGTATGCAATTGATACTACTTGGGATGATCCTGTTTCATTAACTGGCTGGGTTAGCCAAAGTTCAAAATATCGTTATTTTCTAAAGGGGTCAAATGAAATGGTAAAAGATCACACACCAAGTGGACAATTTACAGAAGGGGGAAAAATGTTTTATTATCCACCTTTGAATAGTACTAATTATGAATAATTAGTAATTGAACACATTGAGGTATAGATCTTATTAAAAAGAAAAGAACTTAAAAATTTAATCATATAAAATTGCTTTTTTTATGGAAACCTGTTATAATCTAGTATACTAGAAGTTCTAGTAGTAGCAGGCAATGGTTTTTAAGGAGGAGAGATATGGGCAACAAATATTTTCAAAAAATACAAGGAATGACAGTAGAAACATTTGTGCAGAGCTATAAATTTCAATCTCAAATGGATGTTAATACAATTAATGGAATTGATGTTAGCGGTCGTGGGGCGAAGATGGTAGGCGATATACATC
The DNA here is from genome assembly GCA_022795075.1 of Clostridia bacterium. Taxonomy (GTDB): domain Bacteria; phylum Bacillota; class Clostridia; order TANB77; family CAG-508; genus CAG-269. The sequence continues at coordinate 42,187 of JAAWGB010000004.1, forward strand.
GTTCCGTAAAAAGAAAGGAAAAAGATTCCCAAAAAGATTAGAGCGTTTCAAAGAAAAAAACAAAAGTAAAGGATAATTAATTAATTATTAAAAAAATACCATTGCAACCCATCTTATTTATAGGATGGGTTCTACTTTTTTATAGGGAATAATTTTCCTATTTTTGAAACTTTTTTAAAAGAAATTACATCTTTTAAAGTAGGAAGGAGAAAACTAAAATTTAGAATAAGAAAAAAAGGGGGAAGAAATGGAGGAATTAATAGAAAGAGCAAAAAAAGGGGATACGCAAGCTTTTACAAATTTAATATTAAAAAATCAAACGAAACTATACAAAATAGCCAAAGTAAGATTAAAAAACGAATCAGACATAGAAGATGTTGTACAAGAAACCATGATAATTCTTTATACTAAATTATTAAAGTTAAGAGATAATACGAAATTTGATATATGGTTATATAGAATTTTAATTCACCAATGTTATGAGAAATATCGAAAAAGTAAATTAAAACTTGTATCATTAGAAACCATTCAAAATGAGAAAAATTATAGCCAAGAAATGCAACTAGAGGACAAGCTAGACTATGAAAAAATATTAGATATGTTTTCTCATCAAGAGCAGACAATACTGTTACTTTATTATAGTAATGGCTATACAACCAAGCAGATTGCTGAAATTTTACATCAAAATGAAAACACTATCAAAACGAAATTAAGAAGAATGAGAATGAAAATAAAAGATACTTGGGAGAGGGGGAAAGAAAATAATGAATCAATTAGATAAAAAATTAAGAAGTATTTTTGAAGAAGAAAGGGAAGTACCAAAACAATTTTCAAAAGCAATTAAAGAAACTATGCAAGAACAGCAAAAGATTAAAAATAAGGGAAAATACAAAAAATGGCTAAATGTAGCAGCAGTTTTGTTAATAGTGGTGTTATTAGGAACAGCAACCACTAATATTTATGCCCAAATAAAATGGAATATTGAATATAAAGAGTTTGAAAACCGCCCAATTGAATATGGCTCAGCTAGTATAAAAAAAGCAATAGAAGAAGGAAATGAAAAAAATATTGAAATGGACTATATTTATCATGACAATATAGGGGTAAGATTAGATTCGTTATTTATGACAGATGATTTTTTTAGTATGAATGTAGATTTTATTTTTCCAAAAGAAACACCAATTAATACCGATACATTTACTTATGGCTATGCAATTTATGATGAACAAAAAAATGTATATGGTATATATGAAGGTGCATTAGGTGAAATTATGAATCAAAATTACTGGAAAAAACTTTATAAAGAAGAAGGAATTGAATATAATCCAAAAGATATGTTTCCATCTAGACCATTGGCAGATAACCTAACAGGAGCAATGGTTACTACTTCAAAAGAAGGAAATGTCATAGCACAAGTAACGATGCAAACACCAAGAGAATTTCCTAAAAGCAAGAAATTGTATATCCGAATCTTTAATATTGGTTATACTATGACAGAGTATGAACAAAAGGAAAATAGATATGAAATTGTAATGGAAGAGAAATTTAAGTTAACGCAAGCAGAATGGAAATTAGAAGTAGAGGTACCAGAGAGTTTTTACCAAAGACAAACGGTTACTCTTAAATTAGCCAAAGATATACAAGGATTTGAACTTAAGAAACTAAATGTGACTGAAACAGGAACCAATATTATTTTTAAAATGGATGGATTTTTAGATTTGGTAATGGCAGGAATGGGAATGCCACAAGAGGAGTTTGAACAGAAAATGGAAGAAACAATTTATATAGTAGACGAAAATGGAAAAAGATATGGTTATTTACAAAACTCAAATGGAACTTATTTCGATAATTCTTATAAAGCCAAGTTTGATATTACTAAAAATGATTTGAATCAAAGGTTCTATTTGTGTGTTAAAATAAATGGAGTAGAGTCTTGTTCAGAATTAGTAAAGAAATAAAAATCAATTAAAAAAAATCCTTCAGTAAAAGCAAGAAATAAAAAAAATCAGAACAATTATGATGGAAAGTATTTCGTAATTAGAAAATATTTTCTTACATTTTCTATTAGAAATAGCTTGACAGACAAATTGTTCTGATTTTTTTTATTTTTTGCTTTTTATGAAAGATATTTAATAGTAAAATCTATCAATATGTTTTTTAGAACATAGAAAATTAAAGAATAATACAAATTAAACCGCCACTACCTTCATTGACAATACGTTCAAGCGTTTCTTGTAACTTACATTGAGCATCTTCAGGCATTTTAGAAAGTTTTGTTTGTAAACCTTCATTTACTAATTCATGTAAACTTTTTCCAAAAATATTTGATTTCCAAATTTCCTTTGGATTACTTTCAAATTCAGAAAGTAAATAATTAACTAATTCTTCTGATTGTTTTTCAGAGCCAACAATTGGAGAGACCTCTGTTTCCACACATGTTTTAATAAGATGAATAGAAGGAGCCTTAGCTTTTAATTTAACACCAAAGCGAGAACCTTGTTTAATCATTTCTGGCTCTTCTAATTCTAAGTCATCAATACTTGGCGTTACAATACCATAACCTTTTGCATCAACTTCTTCCAAAGCATAGGCAATTCGGTCAAATTTCTTTTTCGTTTTTGACAAATCAGATATAATACTAAATAAATCGCCTTCATTGTTAACGGTAACATTGGTAATTTCGGATAAAATTTGGTAAAATAATTCTTCTTTTAAAGTAATTTCAACATTTACATTACCATCACCTAGTCTAATATCAGCAATAGAAGTCCTAGAGATGATTTCAGTTTGTTTAATTTTATCCACACAATGAGAAACATCTTTTAAAACATTAACATCAGTAAAGGCGTTTTTGATTTCTTCAAATAGTTCAGCTTTTAAAGGATGTTCACTTTCTAAACCATCAATCCAACGAGGAAATTTAATGCAAATTTGTTCAACTGGGAATTCGTATAATACTTTAGAAAACATGTTGTTAATATCGTCAATATTTAAGTATTCGCAGTTAATTGGCATGACAGTTGTGTTATATTTATCACTTAATTTGTCAGCTAATTCTCTAGTATAGCTAGAATTAGGGTCTGATGAGTTTAAAAGAATAATAAAAGGTTTGTTTAAAGCTTTTAATTCACTTACAACTCTTTCTTCTGCTTGGATATAATCTTCTCTTGGAATATCAGTAATGGAACCATCAGTTGTAACTAAAACTCCAATGGTAGAGTGTTCATCAATTACTTTTTTCGTACCAATTTCAGCAGCTGTTTCAAAAGGAATTTCCTCATCTGACCAAGGTGTTTTAACCATTCTAGGCATATCATCTTCTAAATAACCAATGGCATTATCGACTAAATAACCAACACAATCTACTAATCTAGTTTTAAATTTTAAGTTATTGTCTAATGTAATTTCAATGGCCTCATTTGGAATGAACTTTGGTTCAGTAGTCATAATGGTTTTTCCACCAGCGCTTTGAGGAAGTTCATCTTTTGCCCTTTCTTTTTTGTATTCATTGTCAATATTTGGGATGACTAATAAATCCATAAATCTTTTTATAAAAGTAGATTTACCAGTTCTTACAGGACCAACTACTCCCACATAGATGTCACCATCTGTCCTTTTTGCGATGTCTTCATACAATCTTGTATTTTCCATCTATATACCTCCTTTAATCTTAATCAAAATGTTTGTACAAATAACTTTAGTTAAATATATGGAGCATTTTTTTAGAATATGACAAGTTTAAATGAAAAACTTGATAATTAGAAACAAATATGATAAAATCGCATATAATAAACCAAAAGTGAGCAAAAGCTGAAAGGGATGGGGAAAGAATGGATAAAATGCAAGCGACAGTAGAACTATTAAAAACATATAACCAAGAACATATCATAAAATTATTAGAACAATTAGAAGGAAAAGAAAAAGAACAATTAATCGAACAAATTAATAAAATTGATTTCCACCAAATCATGGAGCTTTATGATAATACCAAAAAAGAATTAGAAATAAAAGAAAATAAAATAGAAAATATAGCTTATTTAGATAAAGCAAAATTATCCCAAGATCAAAAAGAAGAATTTGATACATTAGGAGAAATGGCAATTAAAAAAGGTGAGTATGCAGTTGTTACAATGGCAGGTGGGCAAGGAACTAGGCTTCGGACATAATGGACCAAAAGGTACCTTTAAATTAGATGTTTATGGAAAAGGAAAATATTTATTTGAAATTTTAGCGGAAAACCTAAAAGAATCGAATAAGAGATATGAAGTAATCATTCCATGGTATATCATGACAAGTAAAGAAAATCATGAAGAAACAGTTGCTTTTTTAGAAAAAAATAACTATTTTGGTTATGACAAAAAAAGTGTTGTAATATTTACTCAAAGTGAATTACCATTAATTGATACAGAAGGAAAACTTCTAATTAGTACGAAAAAGAAGATAAAAGAAGCATCAGATGGGAATGGAGGAACATATTGCTCACTAAGAAAAAGTGGATGTCTAGCAGATATGAAAGAAAAAGGAATCAAATGGGTTTTCATAGGAAGTGTAGATAATGCTTTATTGAAGATGGTAGATATTACTTTGCTTGGTATGGCAATTAAGCAAAATGTGCAAATTGCGTCAAAATCAGTTGTAAAAGCCAGTCCTCATGAAAGAGTAGGCGTATTTTGTAAAATGAATGGGCATCCAAAAGTAATAGAATATACAGAATTGCCAAAGAAAATGGCAGAGGAAGTAGATGAAAATGGCGAATTAAAATATGGCGAATCTCATATTATGTGTAATTTATATACAATAGATGCTATTGAAAAAGTTAGTAAAGAACATTTAATGTATCATAGTGCCTTTAAGAGAAATTCATACATAGATGAAAATGGAAGAGAAATTATACCAGAGAAAGAAAATTCTTATAAGTTTGAATCCTTTATTTTTGATGCGTTTGAATTTTTTGATGACATTGCAATCTTGAGAGGAAAAAGAGAAGATGACTTTGCTCCTGTTAAAAATAAAGATGGTGTAGATAGCCCAAAGACAGCAAAGGAACTTTATGAAAAATATTGGAAAAAAAATTAGGACAATTGGGGACGGTTCTTGATTGCTACCTTTTTTGGGAACAATTAAGAACCGTCCCCAATTGTTCCCAAAAAAGGTAGCAATCAAGAACCGTCCCCAATTGTCCAAGAGAGAGGAAATGATAAAAATGGAAGAATGTAAAGTTTGTAATTTATATAATTTAGAAGAAACAATCGCAAAAGAATTATTAGAAAAAGTAGAATATCCGTGGGAAGCATTAGCACAAATAAATGATTACATATTAGAATTAGGAAGTAAGCTAGATTTAAATCAATATAACAAAGTTGGAGAAGATGTATGGATTGCCAAAACCGCAAAAGTGATGCCAAGTGCTTATATTCATGGTCCAGCAATTATTGGAGAAAATGCGGAAGTAAGACACTGTGCCTTTATTCGTGGAAAAGTAATTGTAGGAGATGGTGCCGTAGTAGGAAATTCTACAGAGTTAAAAAATGTTATTTTATTTAATAAGGTGCAAGTTCCTCATTATAATTATGTAGGAGATTCTATTTTGGGTTATAAAGCTCATATGGGTGCAGGATCTATTACGTCTAATGTGAAGTCTGATAAAAAATTGGTAGTTGTAAAAAATGGAAAACACCAAATAGAAACTGGAATCAAAAAAATAGGAGCTATGCTTGGTGATGAAGTAGAAGTTGGATGTGGGAGTGTGCTAAATCCTGGAACAGTTGTTGGTAAAAATTCTAATATTTATCCATTATCTTCTGTTAGGGGAGTAGTACCTAAAAATAGTATTTATAAAAATAAAAATGAAATTATACAAAAACATCAATAATGAATGCAAAAAATAAATAAAAAACTAGTTATATAGCAATATTTTATAGAATCTTTTATAAATGTAATATCTAAGCGTTTTTGATTTAAAATATTATTATATAACTAGCGTAATGCGAACCAAACAATTTATTTAAGTACAAATTGTACTAGTTGTTTGGTTTTTTTGATTACCAAACTACATAGATTGATTTCCAGGGATGAAGTAATCAACTACACCATAGATTAAAGCACCAATAATAGCAGCCATCCAAGAAATAGAGTATCCAGCAACGAAGAATTGAGTTACATATAATACAATAGCAGCTAATGCGAAACCTACAAATCCTTTACCAAATGGACTAGCGTGTAAACCAGTGAATTTGATAATTAAATAATCCATAACTGTTAGGACGACAGCAGCAATTGCTAAAGTCCAAAAACTATTAATGGTAAATCCAGGTGTAAAAAATGCAGTGATTGCTAATACAACTGCTGAAGCGACTAATCTACCTACGACTTGCCATGCAGTAGAAGCACCACTTTTTACATGATTTCCTTGAGCTTCTGACATAAGTCTAACCTCCTTAGATTAAAGTTCATTATGTGTTTTTTTCAAAGGTTCTAAAATTATTATTCTCAAAATAAAAAAAATTATACAAAAAAATACGTATAAAAAAGTTAATATTTGTAAAAAATAAATAAAAACTTAAAAATCAATAAAAAGTAGGTGTTTTTGTGTTAATTACATTTTTTAGAGCCATTATATTATACATCATTGTATTAATTGTTATGAGATTGATGGGAAAAAGAGAAATTGGTCAATTACAACCATTTGAATTAGCCATTTCCATTATGATAGCTGACTTAGCATCTATACCAATGACAGAAATAGGAATTCCGATATCAAATGGAATTATTCCGATATTAGGACTTTTACTTATGCACCTAATTATATCCATTATTAATATGAAAAGTATTCGTGCAAGAGGCGTAATATGTGGAAAACCAAGCATTCTAATTTATCGAGGAAAAATTGATGAAAAAGCATTAAAAAAAGAGAGATTTACGATAAACGAATTAGAAGAAAGATTGCGAGGAAACAATGTTGTAAATTTAGGTGATGTAGAATATGCTATTTTAGAAACCAGTGGACAAGTAACCGTTATTCAAAAGCCAGAAAAAAGAACAACCATACCAGAAGATTTTCAAATTCAGCCAGAATATGAAGGTATTCCATATGATTTAGTAGTTGACGGAAAAGTTATGAATAAAAATTTACAAGCTTTAGGTAAAAATTATGCTTGGTTAAAAAAACAAGTAGAAAAATTTAAAATGAAACCAGAAGAGGCATTAGTTGTAACGATAGACGGTAAAGGACAAATTTTCTGCCAACGAAAAGAAAAAGGAGTTTAATATGTTAAAAGAAACAATTATATGTATCATAATTGTAATTGCTATTATTTTTGGAAATGATACAACACAAAATTATACCAAAGAATCGGTTAGTGAATTATCTAATGAGCTTATGCAATTACGAGAAGATGCCAAAAAAGAAAATTTAGAAGATGAAAAGATAAAAAATCAAGCAGAAGATATTTATAAGCAATGGGAAAAAAGGCATGAGAAATTGGCTTATTTTATTGAACATGATGAATTAGAAAAAGTAGAAACAGAATTAATCGTCATCAAAAGTGATATAGAAACACAAGATTATGAGGAATTAATTAGTGCAATTGATAAAAGTGTTTTTATTTTGAAACATATTGAAGATAAATATGCTTTTAATTTAGAAAATGTATTTTAAAAAAATCCCTTTTATTTAATTAAAAGGGATTTTAAAACTAGACTTATTTTAACATAAGAATTTAAGAAACATATTCTAATCTTTATTACTTACTTCAGCATATTTTTTTAATTTTTCGTAAACAAGACGGTTAATGGTACCTGCTGGAAAATGACCATTTTTATCTTTTTTACCAGCGGGAACACCAGTTAATACTTCAATTCCTTCTTCTATGGTTGAAACAGAGTAGATATGGAATTGTTTATTTTTGACAGCTTCAATAATTTCATCAGATAATTGCAAATTATCAACATTTTGTACAGGAATCATAACACCATGTGTGCCGTCTAATCCTCTCATTTTACATATTTGGAAGAATCCTTCTATTTTTTCGTTAACGCCTCCAATTGGTTGAATTTGTCCTTTTTGATTAACTGAACCAGTAACTGCAATAGATTGGTTGATTGGAATGCCAGATAAGCTAGATAATAATCCATATAATTCTGTACTAGAGGCACTGTCTCCATCTACTCCATTATATAATTGTTCAAAACAGATACTGGCAGTTAAACATAGTGGAATATCTTGTGCAAACATTTCTCCTAGATAGCCAGTTAGAATTAATACACCTTTAGAATGGGATGGTCCAGATATTTCAACTTCTCTTTCTATGTTGATAATACCATTTTTTCCTGTATAGGTATTGACTGTAATTTTAGCAGGTTTTCCGAAGGTATAGTCTCCAATGGTCATAACGGTTAAACCATTTAGTTCTCCTATTTCAAAGCCAGAAGTATTAATTAATAGGGCATGTTCTTTTATCATTTCTAAATATTTACTATCATATTTTTTGATTCTTTCAATTCGCTCTAGCAAGGCTTTATCGATAAACTTAGCTGTTACTACTTTGGATTTTGACAATTTTGCCCATGTGGCAGCTTCTCCAACAACTTGAGTTAAATTATCAAAACGGGTAGAAATTTTGCTATGACTGCCTGCTAATTTAGAGGCATATTCTACTAAACGAGCCATACCAGATTTATCAAGGTGTGGTAATTCTTCATGTTTACAAAAACCATGCACGATTTGGGCTAATTTGTGTAAATTTTCTGGATTAATTAGGGCATCATCTTCAAATTCTACTTTTATTTTAAATAATTTTTTAAAGTCAGAATCCATTGCTAAAAGTGTTTGATAAATATTAGCATTTCCAATTAAGATTACTTTTAAATCTAAAGGAATTGGTTCAGGCTTTAAAGAAATTAATGCCATAGAAGTACGTTGGTCAGTGGCGTTTTCTATGCTTAATTCTTTAACACGTAAAGCTTTTTTTAAAGCTTCGTAACAAATTCCATTTGCTAATAGGTCTTTGGCTTGGAAGATAATATAACCACCATTAGCACGTTGCATAAGACCAGGTTTTAACATAGTATGATCAGTTTTTAAAGTACCATAGTAATTTTCATATTCTAAAGACCCAAATATATTGTGATAAGAATAATTGGTATCCATAATAACAGGGGCACCTTCAAGATTAGAGTTATCAATAAATAAGTTAACTCGATAATTTAAACATGGGTCAGGTTTTTTTGGGGTTGGTCCTGGTTGAGGTTGTGCTTGCTGATTGGTGTCATCTTCTAAAAAGATGCTTATATTTTTTAAGATATCTTGTTTGATATCATTTAGGAATTTATTGATTTTTTTATTTCTTTTATATTTAGATTTTAAATAGTTAATGTGTACATTAATGGTCAGTAATGCTACATTAGATTGCCATTCTGAAATTTTTTTGTCAGATTGACGTTCAATTTCTTTGATTTGACTAATGGCTTCCATGATTTGTTCTTGTACAAATACAGATTTTTCTTCATATTCTTGTTTAATGGTATCATCTAATTTATCAAATTCTTCTTGTTCAATAGCTTTACCGTCTACAACTGGCATCATATAGATACCGTTTTGAGCAGCTTTTACTTGAAAGTTATATTTAGAAGCATCTTCATTTAATTTATCTAATAAAGCAGTACGTTTTACTTCAAATTCTTGCTTGATTAAAGCTTTTTCTTTTTCAAAGTCATCATTGTTGAAAGTTTTTTTTATGTCTTTTCGGATTTCTTTGATAAATCCTTCCATTGCGTCTTTAAACTCTTTTCCTTGACCAGCAGATAATTGTACAGCAATTGGTTCATTTGGATTATCAAAATTATAGATATAACACCAATCAGAAGGTACTTTTTTCTTAGCGGCAATTTTGTCTAAATAGTTTTTGGTATACATGGTTTTGCCAACGCCACTAGGTCCTTCTAAATATAGGTTATATCCTTTTACATCTACTTGTAAGCCAAATTCTAGGGCTTTAATACCACGATCTTGACCGATTCCAGATTGAATGGGTTCTAGTTCTTCGGTGGTATCAAATTTAAATACATTGGTGTTACAAGTCATTTTTAAATCATGATAATTTAATTCGTTTTTGTTTTTCATTTGTTTCCTCCAAAATTTTTTCTTAGTATATCCAATTCAAAAGTATTTTATCTTAGTTATAAAAAAAAGTAAAGGAATTTTTATAAAAAACAAAAACTTTTAGGAACATTTCATAAAATTTAATTATTTAACAAATCGAAAATGAATAATAGGAATATAAATGATTAATAATAATTCTCAGGTTGCCTTCCATCGTATAATAAATTCTAAAAATAAAACCGTAACTATACCCGAAAGACAGGACTCTTTACGATTTTATTTTAAGAATTTTTAATACGATTCCAGTTACATTCGAATTATTATGAACATTTATATTCCTATTATTCACTTATGATTTATTAGAATAACAGTAAATGGCAACAAACTATTTTTTACTGAACAATTCGTCGAAAATCATAAAAGGTATTGCAAAAAATAAGAATAAACTATATAATAAAGGCAATGTAAACTAGAAAAACTAGGGAAGGATGTTAAAAATATGAACAAAACCAAAAGAAAAATATTTGAAACATCAATGAAACTCTTTGCAGAAAAAGGATACGATGCTACCAGTATTGAAGAAATAACAGCAACAGTAGGAGTAGCAAAAGGAACATTATACTATCATTTTTCTAGCAAAGAAGAAATTTTCAACTTTTTAGTAGAAGAAGGAATCAAACTTCTGCAAAATAGTGTAGATATAAAAACAGCTAAATATGCCAATTATATTGATAAAATAAAAGCAATTGTATTGATACAAATAAAAATTGTTGCAAAATACGAAGATTTAATTACTATTTTATTGAGTCAATTTTGGGGAAGAGAAACAAGGCATCAAAAATGTCAAAAACATATTTTAGAATATATTCAACAAATTGAAAATATAGTAAAAGAAGGAATGGAAATTGGACAAATTAAAAAAGGAAATCCTGAGGCCATTGCTTCTGAAATTTATGCTTTAATTTGTTCTAGTTTAGTATATAAAACAAGAAAAGAAGAAAAAATTGATACCATGAAATTATTCAAAGAATTTGAAAATACAGTGATAGAAGGGTTGAAGGTAAAATGAGAGAACCAGTTCATAATATGCCAAAATATGAAAACTTAAAAGAAATGCTTGAAAAATCGGGAGAATTATATGGTAGTAGACCAGCGTATTTATTTAAAACACAAGAAGAAGGAAAATTTAGAGAAATTACCCATAAACAATTTAGAAAAGAAATCAATAATCTTGGAACAGCTTTAATTGATATGGGACTAAAAAATAAAAGAATAGCTGTCATATCAGAAAATAGATATGAATGGGGATTGGCATATTTTGCTATTGTAGCAGGAACGGGAGTAGTTGTACCTCTTGATAAAGCTTTGCCAGGAAACGAAATAGAAAGTTTAATTCTACGTTCAGAAGTAGAAGCTATTTTTTATTCTAGCAAATATGATGCTATCATGAATGAAATAAAAGACAAAAATCATACAAACATTAAATTTTTTATTTCAATGGATTTAGACAAGCAAACAAATGGAATTTATTCACAAAAAGAATTAATCAATAAAGGTCAAAAACTAGTAGAAGGTGGAAATAAAGAATTCTTAGACGCTAACATTAATGCTAAAGAAATGGGAGTTATGCTTTTTACATCAGGAACAACAGCTATGTCAAAAGCCGTTATGTTGTCTCATGAAAATTTATGTGCCAACTTATTTGATATTGCCTCTACCATAAAAGTAGATGAAAATGATAGATTTTTGTCATTTTTACCATTACATCATACTTTTGAATGTACAACAGGATTTATTTATCCTATTTCAAAAGGTACAGCAATTGCTTTTTGTGATGGAATTAGGCACATAGCAGATAATCTTAAAGAATATCAAATATCTGTTATGGTTTCTGTTCCAATTCTTTTTGAAGGCATGTATAAAAAAGTAATGAAAAACATAGAGAAAAAGGGAAAATTAGAAACTGTAAAAAAAGGAATCAAAATTAGTCAATTTTTATTAAAAATAGGAATTGATATTAGAAAAAAACTATTTAAAGAAATTCATGATAATTTGGGCGGAAAATTGCGTTTATTTGTGGCAGGTGGAGCAGCATTAGACCCAGAAACAGAAAAAGGTTTTAATGACTTAGGGGTAGTTACTTATCAAGGGTATGGACTAACAGAGAGTTCCCCAGTTATCGCGGCAGAAGATGATAAATATAGAAGATTAGGATCAATTGGAAAAGCTTTTCCAAGTTTAGATGTAAAAATAGTAGAGCCAAATGAAGAAGGAATTGGAGAATTAGTAGCCAAAGGTCCATCTATTATGTTGGGCTATTATAACAATGAAGAAGCAACCAAAGAAACAATTGATGAAGAAGGTTGGTTACATACAGGAGATTTAGCAAAAATAGATAAAGATGGTTATATTTTTATTGCTGGAAGAAAGAAATTTGTTATTGTTTTAAAAAATGGAAAAAATATTTATCCAGAAGAATTAGAAACTTTAATTAATAAAATAGAAGGAATTAAAGAAAGTTTTGTCTACGGAAAACCAGAAGATGATGGAGATTATAAAATATGTAGTAAAATTGTTTATGATGAAGAAATAGCTGGAGAAGTTTTTGGAACAACAGATGAAGAAAAATTAAAAGAATTAATTTGGCAGGAAATCAAAAAAGTGAATAAAACAATGCCAGCCTATAAATATGTTAGAGAAATTTCTGTCACCAAAGAAGATTTAATTAAAACGACAACACAAAAAATAAAAAGGTTTGAAGAAATTAAAACAGTTATTCATTAAATGGAAAGAAAACAAAATAATAAGCTATATTAAGAAGTATAGACAATAGGGATAATAGATTTTAACAACACAAAAGCACCATGTTTTTGTAACAGGTGCTTTTTTTGTGCTATGTGCGTATGATCCTTTACATTTATATTGCTACGATGCTGTTATTTTCTATCTTTCACGCTCATAATCCATTCTGGATGAGATTTGAGCCAGCTGACGAATTGATTGAAATGCTTCTTCTCCGTTCTCAATATCACGGAAGTAAATCTCCGCAACGTCTCCCGCAGTTGTAATTGATAGATTCATCGAACCGCAACGCCTTTGAATTGGTCCACAGTTTTTCTTACAAGACCGAATCCTGCTAACAGGAATCACTTTGGTCTTCTTACTGATGAACCCATACTCATACACAATTTCATCATTGTTTATAATGAGATGTTGGTATTTGCTTGTAAAAATATCACAAATCTTAAGAATCACATGTAGACAAGCAAAAATGAAAAGTAAACCAGCTGACCCTCCCATAAAGACTATGATAGAGTGTTCTTCAGGGTACATATAAGATGGCCAATACATATCATTAAAAACAAGAGAGAGTGTAGCGAGGGGAATGATAAACAAAAAGTATATCGTGGTTACAATGATTAACCGAATAATACCAGCTTTAGCCTTGTAAGTGAAAGTTGTTGAATTTGTCATAATTAGAATCCTCCTAAAATTTTATTTTGGATCCGCACATAAAATGCTTCTTTATAAGATAATTATACTACAAAATTACATAATATACAAGTTTTTCTATTTGATTTTATGTTATTGTATAGATAAACAATCAATCTAGTTACAATCTTTTAAAAAGATATTATTTAAAATACGATAGCTATATGATAAAACATCTTAAAGTCTTATCATTAGCAAAATATACGGAAGGAAAGATAGATTACCGTCGAATAAATGAAGAAAATGTAATATTTTTGTAATATTTATGTAACAAAAAAATAAAATAAAAATATAAAAAAGTACTTGTAGTTTTTCTACAGTTAAGGTATAATAATATAGAAAAGAGATAAAAAGCAAGCATGCGTAAGATAAAAGGAGGTACTTTTGCGATGTCAAAATCAGGCATAGTAAATGTGAGAATGGTTATCACAGAAGAAAAAATGTTATGTAATATAGATAAAATACAAAAATTAATCAATCCAAAAAGTAAGAAACAAATTGTTCAATTAGAAGATGATTCTTACTTTAAAGATTTAATTGAATCAATTAAAATGTATTTAATAGAATACCCAAAAAAGAAAAACTTTCCAGCAAGTGTTTATAAAGCAGCCTATGGATTAGTTGAATTTGCAACGAATCAATTTGAAGAAAACACCAAAAAAATAGAAGAATTAATTAGACAAAGAGAACAAAATATAGGACAAGCAAGTCAATTAAAAGAATTATTGCAAGCAGTAGAGATTGAAACAAGAGAAAAAGACTGGAAAGAAAAAGTAAAAAAAGCAGAAGACACATTTTCAGAAGATATGATAGATACATTAACCATTATAGGAAAAGCCAAAAAAGTAGAAGAAGATGACTATGAAGATGCTGTAAAATTAATCAATGCAAGAATCAACAATTTAGAAACCAATTTACATATTGAAATCGACATGGAAAGAATTGAAGACCGCTCAAAAGCTTTAAGTTACATTGGAATTGAAATAGCAGATGCCTTAAAATCAATTCCAACACCAATCGAAGAAATACAAGAAAATAAAGTTGTGGAAGAAGAAAAACAAGCAGTACAACAAACAGTAGAAACACCAGAACAAGAACCAGCAGTAGAACAACAATATGCTCAAGAAACTACTTTTGAAGCAAAACCAAGTTTATGGCAAAGAATTAAAAATAGTAAATTTATAAGAGCAATGAGATCAATTACCAAAATCAGAATTGTATTAGATTATTCTGAAGCACTTCCAGAAGGTAGAGGAGAAAATGCTAGATAAGTAAAAATAGAGAAATAAAAAAACGAATTCTAGTTTAATAGAACTTTCCTACAATATAAAAAATCCCATTTAGAAATCCTAAATGGGATTTGACTTTTATCAGAAAATATAGTATAATGAAAAACAGTGATTAGTAACATATTAGTTGCTAAAGAATGAGATTTTATTATTAAGTAAAAAATGTATGAAGAGAGAAAATAAAGTAAATAATAATAGGGATTGGAAAATTTAAGAAGTTTATCCTATGCCAAAAAAGAGAGAAACTGGTATAGGAATGAAACTTGTTTTTATTGTGCAAAGATTCAATAAAAATTTATTTCTTAAAACAAGCCTAAATAACTAAATTAGTATACTGTTTTGTAACACTGTCAACCTAATCTATGATTTCAAAAAGGAGGACAGTGAATGGAAAGTAATGGAAGTAAAAATTTTGGAATATTTTATGAAAAATGTTCAAACTTGTTTTGAAAGGGTGCCATAAAATGGATTTAGAATTTCTATGAAAATTAGCTTGACCGAATCCGTCTTCCTTTTTGAAATTATAGATTAGGTTGACAATATGATTTTTAAAATCTATTTTTGTAATGATAGACAGTACACATTTTAGAAAGTTATTAATAAAATCGAAAAATAAAAAAGAAGAAAAGAGGAGAAAACATGGCAGAAGAAAAATCAGAAAATAAGCCAAAGAGAAACTATGAGAAAAAAGAAAGGACTACAAGAAGAACCAATCAAGAAGGAGGAAAAACAACAAAAGTGACAAGAACAACAAGACCTTACCATAGAAGAAATAATACTAGTGTAAATACGAATGCAAATACAAAAATGGTAAAAGAAGACAAGGAAAATAAAGAAAAAGAACAAAAAGTAGAAACAAAACTCATAAAATCTACAACAGAAAGAAAAAGAAGAACAACAACAACTAGAACAAGCAGAACCAATAAAAATAACAGAACATTTAAAGAATCCAAACTAAAAATCATTCCATTAGGGGGTTTACACGAGGTAGGAAAAAACATTACAGTTTTTGAATATGAAAATGAAATGATTGTTGTTGATTGTGGATTATCCTTTCCAGAAGATGACATGTTAGGAATAGATTTAGTTATACCAGATATTACGTACTTAGAAAAAAATGTAGACAGAATTAAAGGATTAATTATAACACATGGACATGAAGACCATATTGGAAGTGTACCATATTTATTAAAGAAAATTAATATTCCAATTTTTGCACCAAGATTAGCTTGTGGACTAATTAGAAATAAATTAGAAGAACATAAATTATTAAGAAGTACTAAATTAACAGAAGTATTGCAAGGTCAGACCATTAGTTTAGGGAAAAATTTTAAGGTAGAATTTATTAGAAGTTCACACAGTATCCCAGATTCCGTCATGTTAGCAATTACAACACCAGCAGGAACCATTTTACACACAGGAGATTTTAAGGTAGATTATACACCAATTGATGGAAAGTTAATGGATTTTGGAAGAATTGCTGAATGGGGAAATAAAGGCATTTTAGCTTTAATGTCAGATAGTACCAATGCGGAGAGAAAAGGTTTTACCATGTCAGAGAGTTCAATTGGAGAAGTATTTGATAAATTATTTTTGAATTGTACGAAAAGAATTGTGGTTGCAACTTTTGCTTCTAATGTGCATAGAGTTCAACAAATTGTCAATTCAGCTGTAAAATATAATCGAAAAATTGCAGTGTGTGGTAGAAGTATGATTAATATGATACAAACATCTAAAGAATTGGGTTACATTAATTGTCCAGAAAATATATTTATTGATATTGATATGATGAATACCTATACAGATGAACAATTAGTTATTATTACAACAGGTAGCCAAGGAGAGCCAATGTCGGCTTTAACAAGGATGGCAGCAGGAGACCATAGAAAAGTAAAAATTACACAAAATGACCTAGTTATTATTTCAGCAACTCCGATACCAGGAAATGAAAAATTTGTATCAAAAGTAATTGATGATTTAATGCAAATTGGTGCAGAAGTGGTATATAGTTCTTTAGAGACCATACACGTTTCTGGTCATGCCTGCCAAGAGGAACAAAAATTGATATTGGCATTAGCAAGACCAAAATATTTTATACCAGTACATGGTGAATATAGACAACTAATTGCCCATAGTGAAACAGCTCAAAGTATGGGAATTGACAAAGATAATATTATTATGATGTCAAATGGTAGAGTGCTAGAAATTAATGAACAAGGAGCTGAATTAACAAATTCTGTTCCAAGTGGTAGAATTTTAGTAGATGGCTTAGGTGTTGGTGATGTAGGAAGTATTGTTTTGAGAGATAGACAACACTTATCACAAGATGGATTAATTGTTATTGTTTTAACAATGGATTCTTCAACAGGGGAAGTAGTTGCAGGTCCAGATGTTATTTCGAGGGGATTTGTTTATGTAAGAGAGTCTGAAAATTTAATGGATGATGTTAAGTCTGTTGTTAGGCATGAAATTAAAAAATGTGAAGAAAGAGGAATTACAGATTGGGCAACTATAAAGTCTACAACAAGAGAAAATTTAAGAGATTATATTTTTATGAAAACAAAAAGAAACCCAATGATTATTCCAATTATTATGGAGGTATAACGAAAAATAGGCATATCAACGTTTTTTAGGTTTTGATATGCCTACTTGTTACCCTTTTGTTACCCACCTATTAATTTTCAACAAGTTTTTACTATTGATTAACAACTAAAACAGACAAGTTTTTAAATTTTTTATAAGTAATTAGCTTTATAGCTTCAATTTTTTCTTCAATGGTTATGTGAGTGTAAATATCTTGTCCTACATTTTCGTTACTATGACCTATGATAGAATTAATAATAACTTGTTTTACATTTTGTTTTTCTAATTCTGTTCTTAAAGTATGTCTACATTCATGGGCTGTATGGTTATTTAGAAAAGTGTGCTTATTTATAAAATTAAATTTATAATGATATAAGTAGTAATCATAATTTGTTCTTTTGCCATTAGGCATAACAAATAAAAATTCATTTTCAGGGTTATAATATTTTAAAAATAAAGTTTTTATTTTAGGATGAATAGGGATTTCTCTATTTATACCAGCTCGAGTTTTTAAACCTCCTATAAAATAATCTTTATCTAAAAAGATATTTTTAGTATAAATAAATAGTAATTCTTCTGCTCTACAACCTGTGTATAACGCCATTAACAATAAATCTCTTATAAAATCTTCTTTATAATTATCTGAATTAATATTCCATAGATAATTGATTTGTTCGTAAGAATATGGAGTTTTATTGCTAGAAGTTTTTGTATTTGTTAAGCTTATATGTTGAGCATAACTTTTTTCGATAATATCTTCTTGGAGTGCATATTCATCTAATTTTATATAAAGATTTTTCATTATTCTTAATGTTTCATATTTTTTTTCACAATTATTTAAAAAAGTCTGAAAATCAGATGTTCTTAAATCTTTATATACCTTATTATATAAATCTTCTGAATTGTGAAATGCTGTAATCATTCCTCTTGAATAATGATAAGCAAATTTTCCATTAGGCTTTATATGTTTTTCTTTTTCAAGTTTAACTTCTTCATCGTTTGGTAATTTCATTTCTTTAAATTCATGAAATAATTGTTTGAATGTATATGTATCTTTTTTTATCTTTTGTTCTAGTACTTTATTAGGGTTATTTACAGAAACAAGAGGGTAAGGTTTTTTAGGAAAAGTAAATATTCTATTGTATTTTTCTTCCTTTATATAGAGAGAATAAGGATTTTTATGATAATTCTCCAAACAAACAAGGGCATCTAATTCAGTTTCAAAAGTATCAATAAAGTGTCTAATAGATGTGCCATTTATATCTTTTCCAATTGTTATTCTAGCACCCCAAGGTTTTTCTCTATTGTTTCCTAGGTATACAGCAGAACCTTTTCCATTAGCTCTTTTTTTAATAGTTTTCATAAAAAATACCTCCATTTTTAATAATTTATTTTTTAATAAACTATTGAAAATGAAAGTTTTTTTTTATATAATAATACTATACACTTTCAATAGTGTTGTGCGAGGAAAATAAATGTATCGGTTCGTGGTAAAATTGATAACATCTATTTTCCTTTATTTTTTATCTTGTTTCTTTTTGGTCTTTAAAAATTCGACAAATCTATTTAATTCTTCGATATCTTTTTCATCAAGACCATTTATATTAATATTGTTATCAGTATAAAAATCAGTTAGTTCAATATCATCATCCAACAAATCATCTAACGTGATTTCAAAATAATCGCATAATTTTCTTGATGTACTTAATCTAATATCATTTACATCGCCATCGAAAATACTTTTTAAAGTCGTATAAGGAATATTGGTTTCTCTAGATAATTGAGAAATTTTTTTTATATTTTTTTGGCTCATTAGTATGTGTAATTTTTCTATTAAATCCATATTTTCAAATCCTTTCAAATAGCATTATAACAAATTTTTTCAAAAATGTAAATAAGAAATTACGAAAAAATGTAAAAAAACTATTGACAAATCACGAAACATCATATATTATTACAGCATAAATTACGAAAATTCGTAAAAAGAGGAGGTGCGAGAATGTTTGAAAATTTAAAAGCAGAGATGGCAAGAAAAGATTTAACAATTATGGATTTTTCTAAAGATAAAGAATTAAATTTATCTTATGAGACTTTGAGAAATAAGTTTTTAGGAAAAACAGAGTGGAATAAAAGAGAAATGTGGATAATAAGAAAAAATTATTTTAAAGAAAAGTCTATTGAATATTTATTTGAACAAAGATAACCACGAACCGATACTAAAAGAAAGGAGGTGAATATATGCAAGAAATAGAAAGAATGACACCAACAGAAGTAGCATCAATATTACATATGAATGCAGAAGGGGTGAGAGCAGCTCTAAGACAAGACAAATTTCCATTTCGGAATAGCTTTCGAAGGAAACACAGGGCAATGGAACTATATAATTATAAAAAATAAATTTTATGATTGGTTAAAAAGTAGTGAAAAATAAATGAAAGAGGTGAAAACAAATGAAAAGAAAACAGATAAAAAAAATAATAGCAAAAGTAATGTTATGCACAATTTGTTGGCGGAATGTGGACAGGTTTTATAATTTTTGGGTTTATGACAGCGACAACATTAAATTAAGGAGTGAAAAGAGATGTTTAATAAAAAGCAAAAAGAAATAAAAAGACTGGGTAAAAAATGCGAAAGATTAGAAAGAAATTTAGAAGATATTAAAGTTGAAAATAGAGAACTCAAGGAAATTAGACTTTTAGAAGTTAGAAATAATGCAAAAATATTAGAACAAAATAATATAAAAACAGAATTAATAAATAGTATTGAAGAATTAGTAAATAGCAACAAATACAATAGAGAAGATAAGATTTTAAGCAAAATAAAAGAACTAGTTCGAGACTACCAATCAAACAACTAGTTCAACAAAAAACACATAAATATATGATTCTATTGCTAATTATAGCATAGGAAAGAAAGGAATGTCAAATGAAATTCTAAGTAAGGTGAATGAAATGATAGTTAGAGATTTGAGTAAAAGTTTTAATCCATATCCAAAAGAGGGTTTTAAATTAGAGCA
>JAAWGB010000039.1 GCA_022795075.1 Clostridia bacterium
CTTTTATCTTTAAAATTTCTACAATTATATTTTACTAACTATGATAAAATTATGTCAATAAGTTATAGTTTATAAGTTTGAACTGTAGTTACAGTTTTAGTTTATTAGTTTACTGACATAATTTCACGTCAATTAATAAAATATGAAATATGGTGTAGTAAAGAAAACTTAAATGGAAAAATCTATTAATTTTTCTATAAAATATATAAAAAACCTAAAATTTGATTCAAGTTTCAAATTTTAGGTTTTTTTTAATATACGTAATTTTGTGGATTATAGGCTATGCCATTTACTCTTACTTCTAAATGTAAATGTGGACCAGTTGAATTTCCTGTTGATCCAACTGCTGCTATTGTTTGACCTTGTGATACTTGTGTTCCTGCTGATACATATAATGCTGTACAGTGTGCATAGTAAGTTTGTACGCCATTTCCATGGGTTATAACAATCATATTTCCATAGGAACCTTTACGTCCTGAGAAAGTTACGGTTCCTGAGGCTGCTGCTGCTATTGGTGTTCCTGTTGATGCAGCAATATCTAAACCAGTATGTGAAGATTTTCTTATGCTACTTCTTACACCAAATCTTGAGGTAATAACTCCTGATATTGGTCTAATTAAATTAATTCCTATGTCTGCTTTTCCTCCTGATGTTGTTAATGAAGTATTAACACTTCCTGTTGTTTTTGTTTTAGCTACTGCAACTACTTTAGCTGGTGCTGTATATAATTTTGAAACTGCTTCTTCTATTGTAACTAAGTCTTGCATAGTTTCTTCATATTTTTCTACAATAGAAATTTTTTCGATATTGGAACTGTTTTTTTCTTTTAATTCATTTACGACTTTTTCTGCTTCGTCAAAACTTGAAACATATAATTTTTCTTCTTCATTGTCTACAATTGCATAATAACGATAATAGGTAATTCCTTGTTCTTTTACTTTTCCAAATATTTCTTCATCATTTGTTACAACATTCTTTTTTAACAAACATAATTTGTAACTAGGAAGGCTGGCAACTTGTACAAATGCTATACTTCCATTTTCTTCTTCTCCATTTTCTATGTAATCATTTATTTTATGTTGTAATTCTGCTTTATTTTCTGTATAACCAACTTGTTCTCCATCCATATAGACACCATATGTAGGTTTATATAAAAAGGCTATCGCACCAACTATTAAAAAAGTTGAAATCATAAAAAGAACGATAAATTTAATACTTCTTTTTGTATGTACCATTACTTTTTTAAACATGTTTCTTATCAATCTCCTTTGTATCTTTCTTTGTTTCCCCTAGACTAAAAATCTATTGTAATCATATTGTAATATTTGTTTTTTTGCAAAGAGATTGTTTCTTGAATATCTTTTATTTTTTTTCTTTTTCGGTAGTTTATCTTCTTTTTTTTTCATTTATCTCCTAATTTCATTTTTAATACATATTTTTCTTTTAAAAACTATCTATGTCAAAGTAATATTGATTAAAAAAAAGAAAACCGTTTGTTCAAGTAATTTTCATAGAAATTCTAAATCCATTTTATGGCACCCTTCCACGCCAAAGGCGTGAACTCTTTCCATAAAATGAATAAAGAATTTCTACTTCAATCACTTTCAATTCACGATTTTCCTTTTTTTAATCAATATTACTTTGACAAAATAGCTTTCTTAAGTTGAAAATTTTTTAATTTCTATTGTTTGCTATTGTTGTAATTGCGTTTTTACTGTACTAATTTCTGTTGTAGTTGCTTTTTGTGCTGGTACATAATATCCTTTTGTTTGTGCTATTTTAAATAGCTCATATTGAAAACTTTCATCATTATTTCTAATTTGTTGAAAAGTTTGTCTTAATTGCATATTTTCTGATTCAGATATAGCTGTTTGATAAGCTGTTAAATCTGATTTTACACTCCCCAATATATCATTTACCATTGTTTTTTCATCCATTGTTTTACCTCCTTTAATTATTTAAAAATGTCATTAATTTTTGTTTGGTGTTTAGTGCATCTTGTGCGGATTTCGAAAATAATTGCTTGATTTGCGGATCAACAGCTTGTGAAGAATAAGTATTTAACTTTTGATAAGCTGTTTCATGTGCTCCTATTAAATGTCTTAAATGTTGTAATTCAATTTGATTTAAATCTGCCATTTTTATCTTCCTTTCTTTTTATATTTCTTATCCTATTATTTTCATTTTTTCAATTTTTATACATTTTTAATAAATAGAACCTTGAATCATTTCTATATGTTGTTTTAAAATTAGTAAAAAAAATCCTATTGAAATGTTTTTTTCATCATTCCAATAGAAACTTTTAATTTATTCAATTATTTCTAAATTAGCAAATCTCGCCATTAACCTTTTATGTCCTGCTTTATCAAAGTTGATGTCAACTTTTAAATCTTCTCCTTCTGGTTCTACTATATTAATGGTACCTTCTCCAAACTTTTTATGGAATACTCTGATTCCTGTTTTATATTGTGATAAGTCAACTGTTTTATGATTAGAAACCTTTTTGCCTAAGTTATTTAAAAAGCTTTCTGCTGTTCGGAAGGCAAAATTGTTATTTCCTTTTGCTACCATAACTGGTTCTTTTTCATTTACTTTATAAGTTTTTATGTCACTTTTATTTTTACTTCCATAAGACCATGTATAAGAAGAATCTTGAAACATTTCTTCTTGTTTGGAAGTTTGCCCAAATGCTTGCTCATATCCTTCTAATAATTCTTCTGGTATTTCTTGTAAAAATCTTGATATTGGATTATAACTAGTTGATCCAAATATGGTTCGTTGTTTACTACAAGTTAAAAATAGATTTTCTTTCGCTCTTGTAATTCCTACATAGCATAGTCTTCTTTCTTCTTCTAATTCTTTTGGATCCATCATAGATTGATGACCTGGGAAAATTCCTTCTTCCATTCCAATTAGAAATACAACTGGAAATTCCAACCCTTTTGCACTATGCAGTGTCATCAATGTTACCATTTCTTCCTCTTCTTCTAAATTATCTAAGTCACTTGATAAGGTAATTCCTTCTAAAAATTCGCTCAGTGAATTTTCTGCGGACTCTTCTTCAAATTCTATGGCAACTGTTAGAAATTCTTCTAGGTTGGCAATTCTATTTTCTGCTTCTATGGTATTTTCTGCCTCTAAGGCTTTGGTATAACCTGATTTTTTTAGGGTTGTTTTGATTAATTCTGAAAGTATTATGTTATCTTTTTGTGTTTTTAGTTCTTCTATGCTATGAATGAATTCTCTAGAATTTAAGAATACTCGATTTAATCCATATTCATCTGCTTTTTTTATAATTTCATACATAGATGTTTCATTTGTTATGGCTAATTGTTCTATTTTTTCTAAACTTGTTTTTCCAATTCCTCTTTTGGGTTCATTGATAATTCTTTTTAAACTTAAGTTATCACTACTGTTTTGAATTAATCTTAGATATGCAATGATATCTTTAATTTCTTTTCTCTCATAGAATTTTAAGCCTCCAATAATTTTGTATGGGATATTTTCTCTTCTTAAAATATCTTCGATTGCTCTTGATTGTGTATTCATTCTATATAATATTGTAAAATCTGAATATTGATAGTATTCTTCTCTTTTTAAATGTTCAATTTGTTCTACAATATAGGATCCTTCATCATATTCATTGTTTGCTTGATAAACATGTGGTAAATTTCCTTTATCATTTTGTGTCCATAATTCTTTTTTGTATTTTACTTCATTATTTTTGATAACACTATTAGCTGCTTTTAAAATGTTTTGTGTACAACGATAATTTTGTTCTAGTTTAATAATTTTTGTCCCTGGAAAGTCTCTTTCAAAATTTAAGATATTAGATATGTCTGCTCCTCTAAAACTATAGATTCCTTGGTCATTGTCTCCTACTACTGTTATGTTACCATTTTTAGATGCTAATAATGTTATTAGTGTAAATTGTGCTTTATTGGTGTCTTGATATTCGTCTACTAATACATATTGAAATTTGTTTGTGTAATATTCTAATATATCTGGGTTTTCCATCATTATTTTTATAGTATAATTTATGATGTCATCAAAGTCAATGGCATTGTTCTCTCGTAACCTTTTTTGGTATAGTTCATAAATAGTTGCTATTTTTTCTTTTCTGAAATCTCCATTTACTTTTAATGTATATTGGCTTGGTTCTAACATTTCGTTTTTGGCGTTACTGATTTCGGATAATACACTTCTATCTGTAAATAGTTTGTCATCAATGGCCAGATCTTTGATACAGTTTTTTACTAATGTTCTTTGATCACTTGTGTCAAATATAATAAAAGAGGTGTCAAACCCTATTCTATCAATAAATCTTCTTAATATACGAACACAAATAGAGTGAAATGTTCCCATCCATATGTCTTTTGCTGGATCTCCTACTAATTTTCCAATTCTTTCTTTCATTTCATTGGCAGCTTTGTTAGTAAATGTGATGGCTATGATGTCCCACGGTTTTACTCCTTTTTCTCCTATTAAATAGGCAATTTTGTGTGTTAATACTTTAGTTTTTCCACTTCCTGCTCCTGCTATTACTAAACATGGACCTTGGGTGCTAGTTACTGCTTCATATTGTTTGTCATTTAATCCTTCTAATATGTCTTGCATAGAATCTTCCTTTCTTATTATTTAATAAGTTTACATTTTTATTTTATGTTTCCTTTATTCTTTTATTTCCTTCAAATGTCTGTTTGTATTTTACTATATCTGTTTTTAAATTGCAAGCTTTTTACTTAAGTTATCTTAAATTTAAATAATGCCATAACCTAAATAATATATCTATTATTTAGGTTATGGCATTATTTAACGAATAACTATATTCTTGTGGCAAAGATTCCAATTAAAAATCCAATCATATTTCCTAGGGCTGTCATTCTTCCATGATATAGTTGATTGGCTTCTGGTACTAATTCTCCTGATACAATATATAACATCGCTCCTGCTGCAAAACTTAAACATATAGCTATAATTTGTTCAGAAATAGATCCTATAATTGCTCCAAAAAAGGCTCCTATTCCTGTCGTTATTCCAGACAATACAACATAATAAATAACTTTTGATTTCTTCATGCCCCCATTTTTCATTGGTACTGCCATGGATATTCCTTCTGGTATGTCATGTAAGCAAATAGCCAAAGCTAAACTAAGTCCTAATTTTACAGATGATTCAAAGCCTGAACCGAATAGCCAAACCTTCAGGGAAATTATGGATAGCCAAACCAATCGAAACAATCATTCCTGTTTTTAATAAAGCATTATTTCCTTTTTTAAATTTTATGTTACCATTAAACTTTTTTTCTACTAATAAATCACAAAATATCATAACAATTATGCCCATTACAATTCCTATTACTACATTTATTATATTACTAATCCCTAATGCTTCTGGAATTAAGTCAAAACATATTATTGCCATCATAAGTCCAGAGGCAAAAGCTAAAATAAAACTCAGAAATTTATTAGAATGTTTTTTTATAATAATGCCTAATATTCCTCCTAATGTTGTTCCAAATGTTCCAAAGAATAATCCTAAAAGTGTTGTTTTTATGATTCCTTCCATAAATTTGTTCTTCTCCTTTACTTGTTTTATTTTAGTTTATTGGAGGAGTTTTAGTTTTATTCAAAAATATCTTAAAAAAGCCTAAAATGTAAGAAAAAACTAGCATTTTAGGCTTTTGTTTCAATTTATGTTATCTTTTAAAATAAGTTTATATCATAATTAATTCTGTCCCATTTCTTATGTCTGTTTCAATTACTTTTTCATTAATATCAAATGCACATGCTGTTGTTTTATCATACAAATAAGGCATTTTGCTTGGAAGATAATATCCTTTTGTTAGTTCATTAACAGCTTTTACTAATAATGTAATGATGGTATGAATCTTTTTATTAACTGGTATCCAAATATCATATTGTTCATCTATTTTAGGAACATATAATTTAACTAATACCTCATTATTATTCATCTTCTTCCCTCTTTTCTTTCATTTCTAAAAGTTTTAATAAGATTGTTTTATCTTTTTTATTGATATAACCAAAACTACAGCCACAATTATCGATTACTTCTTTTCTTGGAGCATTTACATCAATTAAATATTGATCTTCTATTCCATTTCCTACCCAAATAACATTATTT
Source organism: Clostridia bacterium (assembly GCA_022795075.1). Lineage (GTDB taxonomy): Bacteria > Bacillota > Clostridia > TANB77 > CAG-508 > CAG-269. The sequence goes on from JAAWGB010000039.1 coordinate 6,145, forward strand.
TCCATAACATTTTGACTATACCATTCATCATAATTATGTTCTTTCATTTTACTTGCTACATCTACTATGATAAAACTAAAATTTTTCTTAGTTTCGCATTGTTTAATAATAGCTTCTAATTTTTCTGCTCCTTCTAAACATTCCTCTTCTTCATCTTCCTCATTTTCATTGTCCTCTTCATTTTTATCTTGACTACATTCTTGTTCTAAAAAATTAATAAATCGATCTAAACCTAAGATAAAACATACATGATGGTTTGTTCTTTTAGCTTTTATTGTTTCTGTTAATTTTTCATAATTTTCTTTTAGTTCATTCTTCCCACTTAAGATTTTTCTTTCTGGATCTAATAAAATGGTTTCTATTTTTTTTAGTGTACTCATTTCTTGCCAAATATTAGAGGCAAATTGTATAGCCTCTTCGATATTTTTGGCTGCAATAATGGTTATTAAATTGTTTTTAAAATCGTATAATTCTGGTTTGATATCTCTTTTTCTTAGACCAATTAGAATATTTGTTAAATCTTCCATACCAATATTGAAATCTACCCTTTTTACAACATCTGGTAAGACTGGTATTCTTCCGTGCTATAATTGTATTAACTTTTTTTATTTCTTCAATCTCATTTTTAATAAATACATTATATTCTTCTGGTTCACAAGATTTTGCTGTTTGGAATTCATAGATTGTTTCCCCTAGGTTAACCAATCCTCTACCAAATCTTTGTGCTGGTTTTCGATTCCCTATGTTATCATAAATATTACTGTAATCTCCAGAATCGTTTAATGTTAAAGCAATTTTTTGCTTAAAGTTTTGCCCCATACGATATCTTAAGTCATTACTGGCTGCGGTTGTTATGATAAATACAATTCCTGTTTTACTTCCCTCCCTAGTTAAAGTTAATAAAGTATCATCAAATATATCATCATAGTGTTCAACAAAACTTTCATATCCATTAATAATAATGGTAATTAATGGCATAGTTTTTCCACTTGTTTTTAAAAAGAAGTTATATTCTCCATTATATTCTGATAAGATTTCTTTTCTTTCTTTTACCATTTCTCTGATTCTTGCAAAAAATCTGCTTAGTTTTTCTACATTGTTTGCAAAAATTACTTCTCCAACATGTGGACTTTCCTTAAATATTTTTAAAGATTCTGTCCCAAAATCTAATATATACATCCATACTTCTTTGGTTGTATAGGTTGTCATTAAATCATATACGATGGTACTGACTAATGTTTCTTTTCCACTATCGGCACTTCCATATATAACCACATTTCCGTCTTTTATTAAATCTAAACTTACAATTCCTTGTTTTTGATTGGTTGGATCATCGTATTCTCCAATTGTTAATGTAACATGGTGTTCTTTTTTTTGGTAATGATATTTTTCTTTTACTTGTTTTATGTAGATTTTTTCTGGTATATCATCTAACCATAGTTTTTCGGCTGTTATATTTTCTCTTATTGCAATGTTGTACATTTGCTTAACAATATTGGTTAATTGGTCACCTTGGCTATCGACTGTTTTTTTCGTGTAATGATTCATTTCTTTTATAATCATTCCATTATTGGAAATAAATTTTATGGAGTCATCTTGTTGCTTTTTGGTTGTATCAGCTGGGTAATATGCAGCACCTGACCAACCTGATTGTCCAATGTCAAAGTAATCGTCATTTCCTACTTTAATATAAAATCTTCCTGATTGTTTTAGATAGGCTGCATCTGGTCTTTCTATTACATCTGAACTATCTGATTTATCTTGTACTTTTAAACAAATTGCAAATTTGCTGTTACTTCGGATTTGGTCATCTACAATTCCTGTTGGCTTTTGTGTTGCCAAAATCAAATGCACTCCTAAACTACGCCCAATTCTTGATACACTAACTAGTTCATCCATAAAGTCTGGTTGTTGTTGTTTTAATTCTGCAAACTCATCACATATAATTAATAAGTGTGGAATTGGCTTTTTTAAGGCTCCTGTATGGTATAATTTTTGATATTTATAAATATCAATAACACCACCATCTGTCATTTCTCTTGCTTCATTAAATAATATTTGCCTTCTTCTTAATTCACTTTGTATGGAAACAAGAGATCTTTGTAGTCCTTCTTTATCAATGTTTGTAATTGTTCCTACTAAATGTGGTAATTTTATATCTTGCTTTTGAAAAGCTCCTGCTAATCCTCCACCTTTATAATCAATTAATACAAAAGTAACATCATCTGGGTGATAGTTCAACGCTAAAGATAATATGTAAGTTATAATAAATTCACTTTTACCAGAACCTGTCGAACCTGCAATTAATCCATGTGGTCCATGGTATTTTTCATGGATATCTAAATTAAGTAATTTTCCAGATGGCTTAATTCCAATTGGTGCTGCTAGGGATAAAGTAGCATCATTGTTTTTCCATCGTTCTAATATGTTTAATTGCTGGATTAAACCTACATTATACATTTCTAAAAAAGAATAGTGGTTGGGTAGGGAATTCTTTTCGGCTAGTTTATATTTTATTGGTATATTCGAAATTCTTTTTCTTATTTTTTCAAAGAAAAAGGTATTAAAATTATTAAATGTAAACATAATTTCATTTTCTGTTGATAATTCGTTTTCGAAAATTCTTCCTTTTCTTCCTTCTATACTAATAAATTTTTTACATTCATTTGGTAATTTTCTAATATCATCTGATAGACAAAAGATGCTAAAACCATAATTCGTTTTTTCTTGAAAGATTTTTTCAATTATCTTTAAATTTTCGATTTTTCGATAATCGTCTGTAATAATTAAATAATAGGGTGAAACTTTCTTAAGTTCTTGGTTACTAACTTCTCCTTCTTCTGGGCAAGCCCTTTTAGAAAATTCGTCTTCTAAATATTTGGATATTTCCTCCATATCTTTTATGTCATCTTCAAAAAATCTAAAGTCTTTTGCATCACTCCAAACATAGGGAAACATTTTTACATATTCCCATTTTTTAAAGTTATCTTTTTTTACTAAAAAAACAAATTTTAAATCGTGATAACTTTGAAATGCCATTAATTGTATGAAGAAATTTTGCATAAATTTATTGGTGTTTTCTTCATCTTTATCAATATATGCCATAATTTTTTCATCTGTCAAAGAAAAGGTAACTGGTGCATCTTTTAGGGTTTTGACTTCTTTCGTAAAGTTATATAACATTTTACTTAAATTATCTTCTTCTTCCATCGAAAATTCTTCTTCTTCTGGGTAAGAAATGTCAACTTTTAATGGAATGTCCCCAATTCCCAAATTGACAGACAAGAAGTCTGGATCCAAAATGCTTCTTTCCCATAATCTCTTGTCTTTATTTACAATAATACTCATACATTCTTCTGTTGTTGCATAATTTTCGAAAAGTATCTTTTTTTGCCTTTTTTTTAGTTCTTCTATTTCTTTTTTCTTATATTTAATGTATTGGCTATATTTTTCTTGGCGTTTTTCTTCATATTTTCTATCTCTTTGTTTTTCCCATTTGGTTGTTAATAATGGGATTAATAACATAGAAACTACCATGGCTAAAGAAGAAATAATGGATAATATGGTTTCTCCTAATGCTGCTGTTCCACTGATAATTCCAGAAAGTGTCGATACAACTGTAATAAGAGAAAAAATTCCCATAGATACCGTTGTTCCAATTGTTAAGAATAATGGCATATTGTCATTTTTTCTTGGGGAAGGTGGTGCTTCTATTTTGATTTTCTCTCGATTAATTTTATTACTGATTCTTGGCGAACAGTAAAAATAGTCTTTAGCTGAATATAACTCTATATATTTTTCTTCTTCTTTTTCTTCTATTTTCTTTTTTTGTTTGATTCCTTTATCTAGGATTAAAGTAGTTGCATCATAACGTACTTTTCCAGCTGGATTATTTACATAAATACTATTTCCCATTAGTATGATTTTTAGTCCCATAATAAAGATGATATCTCCATTTGATAAAAATTTTACTTTATCATATACTAAATTGTTATTTAAAAATATTCCATACTTTGGGTCGTAATTTTCTACCATCCATCTTCCATTATTTAAAAATATTCTAGCATGTTTTCTACAAACTAATTCATTTTCATAAACGATTTGATTGAAAGTATTGCTTCCAATTGTTATTTCTTGGGTATGCCTAATATCTAAACGAATCCAATTGTCTTCATATACTGGTAAACAATACATAGTATATAGGGTTTCTTTTTCTCCAATAACTAATTGACACATTTTATATTCTTTTAAAATGATTCCACTTATAAATTGTTTTGTAGATTGAATCACATTGATTTGTTCTTCTGTTATGTCAACATATATCGGATTTAGTATTTTTGCTTGGTTGTCACTAATTATTTGCCATTTTCCGTCTTTGGATTCTATTTCTAATAATCTTTTGTTCTCATCTTCATATTTGTCATTTATTATATAGTTTCCTGTTGGTACTGGTGGCAATATCATTTTATGTATTTTTCCTTCTCCTATTAATATAACTAACAATTGAAATCTTCCTTTCTTTTTCTATATCGTTTATTTCTCTTACATTGTAATAAAGTCAAATTATTAAATTTTATTCAATAATTCGACTTTATTTAAATTAATCATTTTTTATTTTTATATAGGTAAGTTAGTTATGCTCTAATAAAAGTCTTTACATCAAATCTTGTATCAGTTTCTAATACATTTCTTATTCTCTTGCTTGTATCATTTGATGTACTTTGATCTTCTGATATTTTTTGATATAATACTTCTGAAATGTCTTTCATATGTTGTTTTGCTTTTTTTATTTTATTTTTTAACACGGTAGAATTTAAACCAGAAAAACTAATTGCTTTTCCTTGTATTAAATAATTTTCAACAATTTTATGTACTGTATTTAAATCTGTATCCATTTTATCAAATGCGTGTGATATGTTATTTACCATTGGTAACAAAGCTTGTGCATTTGCTGTTAAAGTTGCACCTGTTCTACATTTTGTTGGGGTAATATTTCCTAAACTTTTTTTGGTAATATTTTCAATTCCTAATATATATTGGTCAGTTGCATTTGAAAATTTTGTTATTTTGCTATATTCAATATGTGTTTTTTTCATTTGTTTTGATTTTTTCATTTCTCTACATACATCTACTGCTGTTATTCTAACTAATTCTTCTACAGTTGAACTAATTGAATTTAAACGGTCTACTCCATCTCCATATACTCCTTTGATGTTATTCCACCATAAAGCAAATTCTGCTGCACTGTCGTCATACCATTTTTCTTCTTTCATTACAACTGCATGTAATTCGTTTGCTACTTTTTTTACATTTGTTTGTATGTTTATCGTTGATTTTACTAATTTATCCAAATATTCTTCATATTTATCTAAGTGATATTTTCCATCTGCTTTGAATTTTCCACTTAAACTTGATAATTTTGGCATTTTTGTTCCTCCTTTTATATTACTACTTTTACTATAAAACTCTAGAAATTCTATAGCTTACTAATCAATATATAATATAATGGTTTTGGTTTGTCAACGTTTTTTTGTTACTTTCTGTTAACTTTTAATTAACTTGTTTACTATCAAAAGTCTTAAATATTTATATGAAATACCTACATTTCTTGTCATTATCCTTTAAACTTGATGATCAAAATCTGACATAACAGATTCTGGACCTTTACTTCCATTTCCTAGAGCTACATTCCCTAATACATAATAATCTTTTTCCAATGCTGCTTTTATTTTCTTGCTAGTTTCATTTGTTGCGTTTTGATCTGCTGATAATTTTTGATACAATACTTCTGAAATCTCTACCATATGTCGTTTTGCATTTTTCATTTTTGTTTTTAATACAGAAGAATTTAAGCCTTTAAAGTTAATTGCCTTTCCTTGTATTAAATATCTTTCAATTATTTTGTGTATACTATCTAGTTGTGCATCTATTTTATCAAATGCCGTTGAAATTCTATTTACCATTGGCATTAAAGCTTGTCCATTTGCTACTAATGTCGCACCTTCTCTGCATTTTGTTGGAGTGATATTTCCTATCTTCTTTTTATTTATATTTTCTATTCCTAATACATACTGATCTGTTGCATTAGCAAATTTACTTATTTTGGCATATTTCGTATAAGATTTCCCTAATTGTTTTGATTTTTTAATTTCTCTGCATACATCTATTGCTGTTATTCTAACTAATTCCTCTACAGTTGTACTAATTGCATTTAAACGGTCTACTCCATCTCCTGAGACTCCTTTAATATTATTCCACCATAAAGCAAATTCGACTGCACTATCGTCATACCATTTTTCTTCTTTCATTACAACTGCATGTAATTCTTTAGCTATTTTTTTTATATTATCTTGCACTGCTACTGTATTTTTTACTAGTTTTGCTAAATATTCATCATATTCACTTAAATGATATTTTCCATCTGCATTAAATTTTCCACTTAAACTTGATAATTTTGGCATTTTTGTTCCTCCTTCTATTCTTACAAATGATATTTTTATAGAATTCTATAGGTTATAATTTGTATATATTATAAGGTTTTTTATTTGTCAACGGTTTTTTATGATTTTCTGTAAACTTTTAATTATATATCTTAAAAAATATATGTTACAGCTCACTACTAGCACTATTCAAACTTACAAAAGAAAAAAATAAGATTAAAAAGATTGCTTTTCAAGTTATTTCTAAATATAAAATACTTTCTAGCAAAATCTTTTTCAATCTTATTTCTTTGTTCGTAGTCTACGAAAGCCTTTTACTAAGTTTTCGTGAGTATTATTCTTCTCCTTTTAATCTTTCGGCGCGATCAGCAGCAATTAAATTATCTATCATTTCGTCAATGTCACCATTTAAGAAATTTTCCATTTGATAAATACTCATTCCTATTCTGTGATCGGTAATTCTTCCTTGTGGGTAGTTATAGGTTCTTATCTTTTCGCTTCTGTCTCCTGAACCAACTTGTATTCTTCTTTCATTTGTAATTTCACTATCTTGTTTTTCTTTTTCGATTTCGTATATTTTCGTTCTTAACATTTTCATGGCATTATCTTTGTTTTGAAATTGTGATCTTTCTGTTTGACATTCTACTACAATTCCTGTTGGTTCATGTATTAGTCTTACGGCTGATGAGGTTTTGTTAATGTGTTGTCCACCTGCTCCAGAGGCTCTAAATACTTCCATTTTAATATCTGCTGGATTGATTTCTATTTCAACATCTTCTACAACAGGTAATACTGCTACGGTTGCTGTTGATGTATGAATTCTTCCACTGCTTTCTGTGTCTGGTACTCTTTGTACTCGATGCACACCACTTTCAAATTTTAATCTGCTATAAACACCTTTTCCCGTAATCATAAATGATACTTCTTTGTAGCCTCCTAGCCCTGTTTCATTTTCATTTAATACTTCTAATTTCCAATGTCTTTTTTCTGCATACATGGTATACATTCTAAATAAGGTCCCTGCAAATAATGCTGCTTCTTCTCCTCCTGCTCCTGCTCGAATTTCACACATGATATTTTTGTCATCGTCTGGGTCTTTTGGAATTAATAGGATTTTTAATTCTTCTTCTATTTTCGGTAATTTCTCTTTTGCTTCATAATATTCTGTTTCTGCTAATTCTTTCATTTCTACATCTTGCATTAGTTCTTCTGCTTCGTTCATAGCTTCTTTTACTTTTTTATATTCTCTAAATTTTAATACAATATCTTCTATTCTAGCATGTTCTTTCATTAATTTTTGCCATTCTACTTGGTTTTCTATTGTTGCTGGATCCGCAATTAATTTTGTTAATTCCTCATATCTTTTTTCTACGGCTTCTAACTTTTCAAACATCTTTCTATTCTCCTTTTTTGTTTTTGCTTTCCCATTATACTATATTTTTACAATTAGTTCAATAGAAGTTTTATTTTAGCCTAAAGATTCCTTGCTAAATTGTTGACTTATGACAACAATTACATTAAAATATTTAATAGCATGTTATTTATAATTATTAAAAGGAGTTGTTTTTATGATACTATCAGATTTTAATTTTAAAGACTTTTTTGATAAGAAAAATCTTTATCATCACCAAAGAGTAAAAGAATACGGAATAGGAGCAACCAGCATTATTACCCCTACACAAGCAATTACAAAAATAAATGAACCAGATTTATTATATAGAATACCTGGTTTAGGGCATCATCATACAACTGAAGTAAATATAGCTAAAAAAATATTAGGCGTACGTGAAAATATAAACCAAGGAAAAGATAGTATCCCCAAGGGATTGCATATGAATGATTTTTCTGAATGGTTAAAGAAAAAGGCATTTGAAACAATGTCTAGTATACAAGAAAATGATCCTTCTAATTCTATTGAAGACTTTTTAAATAATGTCGTTAAAATATACTATGTTTCACACGTTAATTTCCATGCTACTACAATAAAACTACCGCTTCTTGATTCAAAATATAGTATTTCCAGTCAAATGTATGAAGGAATATTAGAAATATTAAGACAATTAAAAGATGCCAAAATATCATGTGATTCGATTTCTATAGATGGTATTAGTTATGTTGAAAATTATGAAGAAATTAAAGAATATTTAAATGGTCTAATTGACCCAAATTTTATTTTTCCTTTTGAAGAAAAAATAATGCAAGAACAACAAATTGTTCAAGAAGATAGAGAAGAACGATAATTAAATGAAACTATATAAAAAGAATAGGAACCTCCTATTCTTTTTTACATTTGTATCGTGTTAAATTGTATATTTAATTGTTTTAATAAGTCTTTCTCACGGTTGGTACAAGTAAAGATTATAATTTGATGATTTTCAAATCTTTTAGCCATATAGTCTAGAATATTTTTTAGTCTTTCTTCATCATAATAAGTAAAGGCTTCATCTAAAATAATTGGCATTTTTTCTTCTGATAATTCTTCTACCATAGCAAGTCTTAATGAAAGATATAATTGATCAATTGTGCCAATACTTAACCTAGAAACTGGTACATAATTTCCATTTTCTAATTCAACTACTAAGCCTGTATCGTCATTTAACCTAACTTTCAAATACTTTTCTTCCGTAACTTTCTTAATTGTTTCTGATAGTTTATCTGTGAACTTAGGAGTGACTGTATTCTTCATTTTTTCATAAGAATGTTCTAAAACTGCTTTTGCTAAATTCATGCTTTTTTCTAAAGTCTTCAAGTTTACCATTTTTTCATTACTGTTAACTAGACTTTCTTCTACATTTGCTAAACTTTCTAATTTTGGCTCTAAGTTTTTGTAATCTAATTGCAAAGTATGTAATTCAATTTTTTTGCGACTAATTTCATTTTCTAAATTTTGTATTTCTAAATTTATGGTTTCTAAATTATTTATTTTATTTTTTTCTATTTTATTTAAATTTATTTCATTTTCTAATTTTTGATTATTTTTTTCTAATAAATTAATTTCAAAATTTAATTGTTTTATTTTAGCACTTATTTTTTCAAAGTTATTTTTCATGTTCTTTTCTTTATTTTTTATTTTAATTTTAAAAAATAAAGAAAAAATCAAAT
>JAAWGB010000040.1 GCA_022795075.1 Clostridia bacterium
TCTTGAGCTGTTATATTGCTTGGTGAATAACTACATTTTATATCAATTACTTGGTTTTCTTTTATTGTATAATTTTGTTTTTCTGGTGTTACTTTTATGATTCCATCTTCTTGTACTACTACTGTTATTCTTTTTTCTACTGTTCCATCTAATGATTTGATAATAACTTGTGATGTTCCTGCTTTTAATCCTCTTACTTTATCCCAATACACACTTAAGATACTTGGGTCTGATGCTGTCCATGTAAAATCTTGAGCTGTTATATTACTTGGTGAATAACTACATTTGATATCAATTACTTGGTTTTCTTTTATGGTATAATTTTCTTTTTCTGGTGTTATTTTTATGGTTTTATTTTCTTGTACTTCTACTGTTATTCTTTTTTCTATAGTTCCATCTAATGATCTGATAATAACTTGCGAAGTTCCTGTTTTTAGTCCTCTTACTTTATCCCAATAGACTCTCAAAACATTTGGATCAGATGCTGTCCAAGTAAAGTCTTGAGCTTTTAAACTGCTTGGTAAATAACTACATTTGATATCAATTACTTCATCTTTTGCTATGGTATAGTATTCTCTTTCTGGTGTTATATTTGCCTTTCCATCTTGTGTTACTATTACTTTTATTCTTTTTTCTACCGTTCCATCTTGTGTTCTTACTATTATATCTGCTGTTCCTACTTTAAGTCCCCTTACTTTATTCCAATATACACTTAAAACGCTTGCATCACTTGCTGTCCAGCTAAAATTTGTATTACTTGCATCACTTGGATAATAACTATAATTAATATCAATTACTTCATTTACCCCTATTATATAGGTTTCATATTCTGGTTTAATTTCTTGCACTCTTGGTTTTACAATAACAGTTATTCTTTTTTCTGCTGAACCATCTTCTGCTCGAATAATAATTTGAGATGTACCTGGTTTTAAGCCTCTCACTTTATTCCAGTAAACACTTAAAATACTTGAATCAGTTGCTGTCCATGAAAAGTTCGCATTTGTTGCATTACTTGGTAGATAACCATATTGAATATCAATTACTTGATTTAGTTCAATGATATAGGTATCTTGTTGTGTTGTTATTTGTTGTACAGGTACATATTTTGGTCTAGCAACTGCTGATGAAGGCATATTTTCATAAACTGGTATCGTAAATTCAAAAGAACTTCCCAATATTCCATTTTTTGAATAAGCTTTATACATTTCATTTCCTTCTGTATTAGCTGCTGTAATATTTTGCATATATTGATGATTAAATAAATTTTTACCTGCTACATTATATTTTTGAAAGTAAAGAGTAGCTTGTCCTTGATTGATATATTTTTCTTTCAAAAATTTAGCTCCACCTTTAATACATGCTTCTACTGATGTCCATCCTTGATTATACGCATATTCTGCACCTGCTAAAAGTCCTGCTTCTGTATCATTTCCACTAACATTAATATTAAACAAATTATAAACTTTTACACCATTATATATATATCCATTCATTGCTCCACTACCATTAGCACCTTGCTCTTGTTTAATTCTAGATATAATATGAAAAGGACTAATCCCTTCTTTTTGTGCTGCTTCCATAATGGCATTTATATAAGAATCATTGTATAAAAAAGTACCTTCTGTCATTTTTTTGACAGCATTTCTATCTCCTATTGATGAAGATAAATCTTGAAATTGAAATATGTAATCAGCACCTAAACTATTTCTTGGATCCATCATATATCCTATTGCTTGATGTGAGGCACAATACCATCTTTTTGAAACATCATATTTTACTCCTTTACACCCTGGTACTTGACATCTCCATGCTTCATCATAGGTATCATATACTAAACTCTTAGGGGAACTTCCATGTCCCATACTTTCATTATCTATTACATAATTCCAATCTAAACCTGTATACAAAAGTTTGATTTTCCAATTTGGATATTGTCTTTGAATCTTTTGTAATAATTCTTTATATCCTGGATATTTTGAAGTATTCATTCCATTTATATCATAACTTGTATAAGAAGCATTAGCTTGATCCATACTTAATAAACCTATTCCTATAAAAATAAATATTGCAACAATAAGCTTTATCTTTCTAATTTTCATTCTATAACCTCCTTTGTACTTCTTCATTATACAAAATTTTTTCTCTTTTTTCAATATAATACGACAAAATTCGCTTTCCTCTTTATGGAAAAGCCCTTCCATAACTCTAGAAAGGGCTTTAGCTTATTTCTGAACAATTATTTTAATTCTTTTTTCTAATAAATTGTCTGGTGTTTTTACAATAATATAAAAGGTTCCTTCTTTTAATCCTCTTACCTTATTCCAATACACACTAATTCCAGTTTTGTCTGATGCTGTCCATGAAAAATCTATATTGGTTGCATCATTTGGCAAGTAACTATAATTAATGTCAATTACTTCATTTACTCTAATCGTATATTCTTCTTGCTCTGGTATAATTTGCTCTACCTTTATCTTGCTTTTATCTATTACATTTATTTTAATTCTTTTTTCTAAGAAACCTTCTGGTGTTCTTACAATGATGTCAAATGTTCCTTCTTTTAGACCTCTTACTTTATTCCAATACACACTGATTCCTGTTTTATCAGATGCTGTCCATGAAAAATCTACATTTGTTGCATCATTTGGCAAGTAACTATAATTAATATCAATTACTTCATTAATTCCAATTGTATATTCTTCTTGTTCTGGTATAATCTGCTCTACTTTTACACTATTTCTATCTACTACATTAATTTTAATTCTTTTTTCTAGAGAACCATCTGGTGTTTTTACTATCATATAAAACACACCTTCTTTTAGTCCTCTTACCTTATTCCAATACACACTGATTCCTGTTTTATCAGATGCTGTCCATGAAAAATCTGTATTGGTTGCATTTTTTGGTAAATAGTCATAATTAATATCTATTACTTCATTTAAGCCTATTGTATATTCTTCTTGTTCTAGTACAATCTGTTCTACTTTTATATTTTTAACATTTACTTTTATTCTTTTTTCTGTAATCCCTTCTGGGGTTCTAATAATTATTTCTGATGTTCCTTCTTTTAAGCCTCTAATGTTATTCCAGTATACTCTTAATACATCAGGATTCGATGATGTCCAACTAAAATCTGTATTTTCTGAATCTTTTGGTAAATATTCATAATTAATCTTAATTCCCTCATTTATTCCAATTGTATATTCTTCTTGTTCTGGTATGATATTTTCAACATAAACTTTGTTTTGGTCTTTTACTATTACTTTGCAACTTGTTTTCTTTCCACCTGCTCTAGAAGTAGCTGTAATTATTGATACCCCTTCTTTTAATCCTCTAATATAGCCATCCCATACTCTTACGATTTCTGGATTCGATGATGTCCAATATAACTTTTGGTCTGTACTATTACTTGGATTAAACTTAACTGCAATCAATTCATTACCATCAATATTTATATTTCTTTGTTCTTTATCTACAGAAATATTTTGTAATGGCACAGTTGGTTTGGTAACGATTACTTTACAAGTAGCCATTCTTTGATTATTTTTGCTAATTGCTTTTATGGTCACTTCTCCTTCTTGTAGACCTCTTATATATCCTTCATAAACTCTTACAATATTAGGGTTTGATGAATACCATTCTATTTCCTTATTAGAAGCATTACTTGGATTAAATAACATATTTAAATAACTTAGTGGTTGTGGATTATCTTGTGTCATTTCTAAATTCAATTCTGTAGTTGTATCTATTTTTATTGATTTTACAGGAACAGATCCTTGTCCTTTTTTTCGTAACTGATAAGCCTCAACAATTCCTTGCACATCTGCTTGTGCTAATTGTCTGATTCTATCATCTGAATTAATAAACCATCTATCTTGTGCATTACTAATAAAACAATGTTCTACTAAAAGAGAACGCATTTTTACTCTTTGTGCATAACGAATAATGCCATAATAATCTTGTACAACACCACTATCATACCATTCATCAGGCTTTCCTGTTCTTATTTGTACACCATTATTGTAAATTCCTACATTACTAATTCGATTTAATATTTGACTAGCTGCTTGTGCTGCCTTTTGATGATATTCAATTTGTGTATTATCTTGTGTTACCCAAATGGCTGCTCCCCTTGCATTACTTGCACCTGAGTTGATATGTAGACTAACTAATAAATCTGCTTGATATCTTTTAGCAATTTCCACTCTATCATAAATACTTGGGCAATCATTATAACGAGTTAAAAAAACTTTCACCCCTTCATATTGTTCTAATTCTTGTTTGGCATAATAAGCAATTTTAAAATTAACATCTGCTTCTCTAATTCCACCTGCTACTGCTCCTGGATCATTATCACCATGTCCTGGATCTAACACAATAACAAAATTTCCTTGTTCATCAGCTGCTCTAACCTCTTTTGTCATTCCTATTAAGAATATAATGGCTGACAAAACTATTATAATACCCATTATAATTTTTTTATTTTTCATTTTTAGCTTTTCCCCTTCCTATTATGAATTTTCCTATTATCACAACCATAATTATTGCCAAAATGATAAATATTGCATAAAACTTCTTATTGTTATTTTCTTGTGTTATTTCATCCTTTAGTGGTTCATTGCCTTCTGGATTTTCTACTTCCTTACCTGCTTTTTTAGCAATTAAGTAATATGTTTTTATTGTTTGGTTATCTTTGGCTGTTACTTTGATTTCTATATTTTGTGTTACTTCTTTTAAATTTTCATTTCCTATTATTTCTACTTTTGCCCCTTGTGCTTCTGATATCGCTTCTATTTTTAATTTTTCTAAATTTTGTGGATATTCAAAAGCATATTGAATTGTATTTTTGTCAAAAGTTGGTGCTAATTCAACACTTTCAATTTTAAGTTCTTTTAAATTAGCATTTGCTTGTTCCTGTCTTCCTTTTGTAATGTATAAAAAGTATGACTGTTTTGCTTGTCCATCTTCTGCTGTTACTTGAATCTCAATTTGATTTCTACCTTTTTGTAAAGTTGTATTTCCCTTTATTTCTATCTTTGCTTTTTCATCATCTGGAATTGGTTCGACCTGTATTTTTTCAACTTCTTCTCCTACTGTTAAAACATATTCTGTTGTAAACATTTCAAATTTTGGCTCCATACTTTGTCCATCTATTTTTATATCTTTTAACATGGGATTATTATTTAAAGCTACCGCACTTACTACGGAACATTGCCATAAAACAATTACCATGATGATACTTGTTATTATTTTTTTCATGATTCTCCCCCTCACTATCAGTTTATAATTGTAATTTTATTTTGTCAATAGTTTTTTCTTCCAGTTCCTGTTTCTTACTAAATCTAATTTTATATGGTTATAAATTTTTCACTTTTTATCATACCTGGTAATAATAAACTATAATATAACACTTTATTCATTCTATTTTTTATAGATTTACTTTGATATTGTTTTGTTAGATAACTAAATAAAATATAATGTTTTATTACATATAATCTTTTTGTGAATGGAATACCTTTAAAATCCTTTTGTAAAATTTCTTTAAAATATTCATAATAACCATATGGATTTTCTTTAAATTGTTTCGTAATATTTGAAGTATACCCTTGTTCTTGATATTCACATATCATAATTGGTTGATTGACACCTATTATTTTATAATGCTCATCCATTTTATGATACATTCTTGCTTCTGTAATAAATCTTTCGTTTTTTTCTAGCTCATGTTGAAACTTTTTTCGTACCTCACAAAAAAATACAACTGCCTTTTCTCCTGTTTCTTCTTCTTTGAAATACAAATCAAACATAGTTGTTTCTGACTTTTTAAATTCATTCCCCATGTTTTTTCCTTTTGTATTATATTTCAAAAAACATATTCCGTAAACATCTTTTCTATGTTTATTTTTTTCCCATTGCTCCTTTATCATAGTAAAAGCATTTTTTGCAAAATAATCATCTGAGTCACAATCTACTATCATATCTCCTGTAGCTTCTTTTACTAATTGGTTGATTGCTACCATTTTTCCTTGATTTTCTTGATAATAATATTTTATTTCTATTTTATTTTGTTTTGTAAAATCTTCTACTATTTTTCGTGTACGATCTGTTGAGCCATCATCCATAATCAGCCACTCTATTTTAACATTTTGTTCAACATTCTCAATGATACTGTCATATAATTGCTTTAAAAAATTTGCTCGATTATAAGTTGGTGTTAGGATTGATATTTTCATTTTATTTCTCCTTATTTTTTTCTATTACATCTTTAATTTTTTCTATTATTTCATCATTATCATAAGTTTCTTCCTTTTCATTATTAATGTTTTTTTCCTTTTTTTGTATAACTTCTTTTAGTCCTTCATAAATAGCATTTTCATCATTTGCTAAAATGATACTATTTTTATAGTTTTCAACCGCTTCTCTTGCTGCTGTATCGGTTATTATAATTGACTTTCCTAAAATTTTAGCTTCTTCTAGTACCATACCATATCCTTCAAAATAAGAAAGCAAACAAAAATAATCCGCATTTTGGATATAGGGATATGGATTTTCTTTTTTCCCTAGTAATTCAAAACTACTTTTTATTCCTTTTTCTTGTATCTCTTGTTCTAATTTTGCTTTTAGTGGTCCATCACCAATTACATAAACTTTATGTTGCAAATTCTCTTCTAATAATTTTTTATGTACTCTAATCAATCGATCAATTGCTTTTTGTTGTACTAATCTTGCTACTGTCACCAAACAAATACAATTCTTGTCAAAACATTCTATTGGCTCTTGTTTGGCTTTTTTTAATACTTTTTCCTTATCTATGTAATTATAAATTACCAATTGTTCATTTTTTAAATTTGGATAAATTTGTTTGAATTTCCTTTTGTTATCTTGGCTAACAAAAACTATTTTTTCATATTTCTGATACACTTTTTTATCAATTTGTTTTTTTATATTTGCTTTTATTCCTTTTCCAAAAACAAGAGAAATATCATTATGTACCCATACAAATTTTCTAGTGTTTTTATTTTTTGTACTTAATAATCTTGTAATTGGTCCTTCTAAAAAAGCGATTTCTATCTCATAGTCTCCTTTTATCTTTTTTTGATAGATCATTTGTTTTTGTAATAATATCTTTAAAGGCACACTAAAGTATTTCTGAAATGTTGATAATTCAGAATAAGATTTAGCATACAAACTTTTTACTTTTACTTTTTTCGTTAATTGCTTCTCTAATTCTCCTTTCCCATAAATCGTAAAAATTGTAATATCATATTCATCACTTAGCTTATTAACGATATCTACTAATACTCTTTCAGCTCCACCTAATCCTAAACTTGTAATTCCAAATAAAATCTTTTTCATACTGTCCCTTCTTTCTTTTTTATAGACATTATTCTATTTATTAGTAAAGTATTTAAAATAACTATCATCATCATATTGGAAGAATTAAAAAAAGTATAACCTGCAAAAAAAGATAAGGCAAATGTAAATCCACATCCTGCTAAATACATTAAATAATCTACTTCTATGTGTGTTCTATTTTTTATCATAAAATAAACACCATATAAAAATAAAAATAAGAAAGGCATACAATATAATAGAAATCCCAAAATACCAAAATCTAATAAAAATGCTGGCACTTCCATTTCTAATACTAATTCTCTAAAATTATTTACATGACCATTTCCCAAAAATATATAAATGGGATTATGCTGATTTTTAATTAAGACTACATTATAAATTAATTGTTGCATACGTTGATCATTATTTTTTATTTTCCATCGGTTGGCTATATTATATAAATCGATAATTGATTGTTTTTCTGCCTCTCCCATATAACCTTCTTCTAATGAATCCTTTTCTATTTTTTCTTTGATTTCTAATATACTTCCTGTCACATGTGCTTCTTGATAATTGGTTGTGTCAACTATATCTTTTTCAATTTCTTGTAAGTGTCTTCTTCTTTGCATGGTAACAGAACCAATTGTAATAATAATTAATATAAAAGTAGTAATTCCTGCTATTGCTCCTGCAATCATTTTTTTGTTTAATTTTTCTTTTTGTTTTAATGTAACTACAATCTCAATTAAAATATAAATTATTACTACCAAAATAAAACCATATAATCCAACTCTTGTACCTAATAACATGGTAAGAAAAATACCTTCTAACAAAATACTTGGAATTGCTAGAATTCTATACTTCCTATCTTTACTATATTTCAAAATCATAAATAATGATAAAATCAGTATCGAGCCTAAGCTATTCCCTGACTCAAACCACCCCTTATATCCCATTCCTTCTATATAAGTGTTAGAAGAGGTTTTCGTTAAAATAGATATTATTATAGATGCAATATAAATAAAATTTGCTAGTAACACACTTTTTGATAATTTTTCAATTTTCTCATTTTCTTTAAAAATAGTTATATAAATAAATAAGTTTACTATCATATAAGAATAATTAATCAAATATTGAGCTTCGTGTAAAATTCCACTATAACTACTCCCTGTCATTACATTTTTAAAAATCCATAAATGTAAAATCGCATAAATGAAATAGAGCAAACCAATTCCAACTGTATAAATCTTAAATTTCTTATCTTTTTTAAAAAATAAATATACTATAACGATACTTGGTAAGATTGGTCTTAAAAAAGTAGATGGCGAAAAATTAGTATGAAAAGTATTTCTAAATATAAAACTTACCATATCTAAAATAGGACAAAGTACAATATACAAACAAAGTATTGTTTCTATTTTTATTGATAGTTTTTGTTTTCTTCTCATTTTATTCTCCTAAATATTTGACTATATATTTTATAGGTTACTTTATTTAATGTTTTCATATATAAATTTTTTGCATTTTTATGTTTTTTTAAAATCTCATTGTTTTTCCAATTTGGAAATTTTTGATTTACTTGTTCCCATGTCTCTTTTAATAATTTTTCTCGGACTATTTTGTCTGGAATCTTTACCATTCTTAAAAATGAACTACAAAAAGCATATCTTACATAAACATATTCTAATTGCATTTGATAAGTTTCATAGATTCCCTTTTTTTGATAAGCTTTTATAACATGTTCTAATACATCAAAAATTTCTTTCGTTCTTTCATTTTGTAAATTAGAAATAGAGCCTTCTCTTTGTATATAATGTATACAAGGTCGTTTTAAAAAAGACACTTTTTCTAAAAAAGGAATCAGCAAATAAGTAAATTCTACATCTTCATAACGATATCCTTTTGGAAACTTTACATTTGATTCTTCTAAAATTTCTCTTTTGATTAGTTTATTCCAAGCAACCACTCTAATTTTTTCAAGCATTTCTTTTTTTCCTTGATATGGTTCCCCTCTATCTTCTTTTTGTTTATTGGAGTATTCCCAATAAAAATCACATTCTACCATATCGCTATTTTCTTTTTTTGCTAATTGATACATTTTTTCATACATATCTTTTTCAACATAATCATCTGAATCTAAAAACGCTACATATTCTCCTTTAGCATATGGCATACCGTAATTTCTTGCATCTGACAATCCCCCATTTTCTTTTTCTAAATATACAATTTTATTGGGAAATTGTTTCACTTTTTCTTCTATGATTTTTTTTGAATGATCTGTTGAACCATCATTTACTAGGATAATTTCTATATCATTTATTGTTTGATTTACTAATGTATCGATACATTTTTCTAAGTATGGTTCAACATTATATACTGGTACAATAACACTTACTTTTGGCATCCTTTTACCTCATTTTTAAATAAAATTTAATATTGATTTGTAACATAATTTTTTTTATCAATTGTTTTGCATTTCTAATTTTTATGTTATGACTCATTTTTCTTTTTTTTATTTCTTTTATCCACTTATTTTTATCTTCTTCTTTTAGTTCGTTTAACTTCAATAATATAGCATTTGTATAATAAATTTTAATATCTTCTTTGGCTCTTTTTCCTATTTCTATTTTTTCAATGGTTTTTATCATATTATCATAATGTACTAAACAATCTTCCATTTTTTGAATCGTTTTTTGATAATCATCATTTCTTGTTATACTGTTTTGTACTTGTACATAATTATATAAATAATTATCAAGAGAAACTATACTTTTGGCTACTAATAAAAGAAGAGGAATTAATCCAAAATCTTCATGATAAGTTTGTTGAAATTGAAAATTATATTTCGTAAATAATTCTTTTCTTATTAAATAAACACAAGGAGAATCTAGTAATCTGTCTTGACTAAACATTTGAGAAAAAGCTTTTTCCCCTATCATTGGTTCAAAAGTTGGTCCTTCTACTTTTTCTAATATGTTTCCTGTTTCATCTACTCTTTGTAGTTTGAATTTGACTAAATCTAAATTTCTTTCTATATAAGGATTTAATATTTCAATTAAATGGTTATCTATATAATCATCTGAATCAACAAACAAAATATATGGAGTAGTAGCTTTTTCGATACCAAAATTCCTAGTCTTCGCCACTCCTTCATTTTCTTTGGTATAAAATTTAATGAAGTTTGATTTTTCATGTTTTTTAATATAATTTTGAATGATTTCTTCTGAATTATCTGTAGAGCCATCATTTATAATAATAATTTCTACTTCATTTTTTATTGTTTGATTGATTAATGAATCTAAACATTTTTCTATGTACTTACCTGTATTGTAAACTGGTACAATTACACTTATTTTTGCCATTTGTTTTCCTTTCAAAATAACTTTTCTAATTTTTCTATCATTTCTTGATTATATTGTTCTATATCAAATTCTTTTTCTATTTTATAGCCTTTTTCTAACATATCTTTCATCTTCTCGTAAATATCTTGCTCATTTTTTTCTGCTACCAAACCTCGACCCAATTCTATTTCTTCATAATCTGAAACTTTAGTGGTTATGATTGGTTTATTTAAAATAAAACTTTCTAAAAATACTACTGGATATCCTTCATAATCTGAACTTAAAACAACACAGTCTGCTATTTTAAAGTATGGATATGGATTTTTCTTTTTTCCTAAAAATAAAATCGTATCTTCTAATTGTTTTGCCTTTACCATTTCTTTATAAAATTCATGATCTTGTCCATCTCCAATAAACAAAACTTTAAATTTATCATTTTCTTTTTTTAATTCCTCAGCAGCTTTAATAATTCTTGTTAGCCTTTTTTGCTTTTCATCATGCCTTCCTACATTGATAAAAGTAAATGTTTCTTTATCTCTTGACATCTCTATTGCTTCATTTGCCATTTCTAATATTTTTTGACCATCTATTAAATTATTACAAGTTATTGTTCTTTCTTTCATTTTTGGAAAAATTCTTAGAAAACTTTCTGTTCCTTCTTGGGAAACAAATACAATATGCTTAAATTGGTCATATTTCTTTTCTTCAAAAAATTTTTTTACTTCTTCTTTTTGATGATTAAATACTGTTAAATAATCTGCATGGCCCCATAAGCAGTTGTTTTTGGATGCTATTCTACTTACAAATGAAGCAACATTTGAATAAGTTGCAAAAGATGCTGAAAAGTCAAATTTATTTTTGTATTGTAATATAAATTGAATTCTTTTTATGGCATTTATAATCTTCCTTTTTAACTTATTTTTGCTTTCATTTGGTCGATATTCTATTATCTGAATATTAGGGTCTAATTGTTTTAGAAAAATACCTTGTTTTTTTTCTAAAACAATTGTAACACAATAATTTCTTTTTTGTAACTGATTGGCTAAGGCAAGTAAAGCTTTTTCTATTCCACCTATATCCAATGAATAGGCTGCAAATAATATTTTTTTCATTTTCTAGTCCTTTTCTTTTTCCTTTTTCTGCTTTGATTTTATCATTTATTTATGTTATAATCAAGTTTTATATTAATAATAATAAATAGTTGACTTAATATTATATTAATGATATAACATTAATAAAAAAAGGTGGTGAAAAAATGGAAGAAAAGAAAGTTAGCAAAATAAGCTTATCGACATTCTTTTTAATATTGGCAATTATTTTAATTATTTTGATGAGTATATTTTTATTAAAACTTTATAATGAAAAAACTGAACTTACTGAAAAATCAGTAAAACAGAACGAAAAAATGTCTGACCTTCAAAATCGTGTTGATAATTTAACATCTGAATTAAATAACATATCTACTTCAATTGGTACAGAAAATACAACAAACCAAACAAATGGTAATACAACCAATAGCACAAGTAGTAATACCACAACAAATAAAGAAACTACATCCAATATTCAGCCTAATTTATCAACTTACATAGGATTATGGGGAAATTCTACATCTAATGATTCTTTATATGTATATAACTTAGACAATAATGAAATTATGTTTG
This sequence comes from Clostridia bacterium, assembly GCA_022795075.1. Taxonomy (GTDB): domain Bacteria; phylum Bacillota; class Clostridia; order TANB77; family CAG-508; genus CAG-269. The sequence goes on from JAAWGB010000040.1 coordinate 12,338, forward strand.
ATTTGAATATTAATGGAAAACCTATTGGCTTTCATACAAAAGCAACACTTAATGGAAATACTGCATCATTTGTTATAAATGATGATAATCATTCTTTAAACGGTAAAATAACATTAGATAACAATAAAATAATGATTAATATTACTGATTCAACATTTGACAATGTAACAAAAGGTACTATTACATTCTCAAATTATTTAGGTTCTCAAAACTAGAATTTAACTACAAAATAGCTTTGAATTAAATAATAATAAAAGTAAAAAAGCAAAGAGATTTATAACTATTCACTTTGCTTTTTTACTTTTCATTTTTATCTTTACTATATTTGAGTTTATTATTTATATTGATTATCTATTTCTTTTAAGATAACATCATGTGCCCCACCTTCTGTAATACTAATATCAGAAACTAAAGTTAATCTTGCTTTTTCGTGGAATTCTGGAATAGTAATGCAACCACAATTACACATTGTAGATTTGATTTTAGCAACTGTCACTGCCAAATTATCTTTTAAGCTACCTGCATAAGGAATATAAGAATCTACGCCTTCTTCAAAAGAAAGTTTCTTAGCACCACCCATATCATATCTTTGCCAATTTCTAGCTCGGTTAGAACCTTCTCCCCAATATTCTTTTACAAAAGCATTTCCTTTTTTGATAACTCTTGTTGGACTTTCATCAAATCTTGCAAAATATCTTCCCATCATAACAAAATCTGCACCTAAAGCTAGAGCAATTGTAATATGGTAATCATGTACAATTCCACCATCAATACAAAGTGGTATATAAATTCCTGTTTCTTCAAAATATTCATCACGAGCTGCTGCTACATCAATTAAAGCTGAAGCATTTCCACGACCGATTCCTTTTGTTTCACGAGTAATACAAATAGAACCTCCCCCTACTCCAATTTTAATAAAGTCTGCACCTGCTTTTGCTAAATACATAAATCCTTCTCTATCTACTACATTTCCAGCTCCTATTTTAACGTCATCACCATATTTTGCTCTTACAAAATCTATGGTATTTTTTTGCCAAATAGAATAGCCATCTGATGAGTCCATACAAATTAAGTCTACACCTGCTTCTACTAAAGCTGGTATTCTTTGTTCATAATCTCTTGTATTGATTCCTGCACCTACAATATATCTTTTATTTTCATCTAATAAAGAGTCTGGATTATTTTTTCTTTCTTCATAGTCTCTTCTAAATACTAAATATTTTAATCTTTGTTCATCATCTAAAATTGGTAAACAAGCTATCTTTTTGTCCCATATTAAGTCATTTGCTTCTGATAGACTAATTCCTTCATGTGCCCATACAACTTTGTCTTTTGGTGTCATGAATTTGTCAATTGGTTCTTCAAAACTGTCTCTTGATATTCTATAATCTTTATCTGTTACTAATCCTATAAATTTTCCATTTGCTGTTCCATCATCTGTAATGATAACAGTTGAATGCCCCGTTTCTTGAACTAAATCAATTACATCTTTTAAAGATGTCCCTGTTTTTACATTTGAGTCACTTACTACAAATCCTGCTTTATGTTTTTTTACGTGTCTTACCATTTCAGCTTGTGATTCAATAGATTGTGAACCATATATGAAGGCAACTCCTCCTTCTCTTGCTAACGCAATTCCCATTTGTTCTCCTGATACAGATTGCATAATAGCTGATACCATTGGTACATTGGCATGGTATTTTGCTTCTTCTCCTTTTTTGTATTTTACTAATGGTGTTCTTAATGATACATTGGTTGGTATACATCTTTCATCTGTTAAATTTGGTAATAATAAATATTCGTTAAATGTTCTTGAAATATCTTCTACAATTTTTGCCATTTTTCTAAAACCCCTTTCTTCTTTCTCTTTTATTTCATAAAATTATACTATATTCTTTGTTATTTGTAAAGATTTTATAAAAGTATTTTTTATTCCTGTATACTTAGTAGAATGTAAAAGTTAAATAAGCTTTATTTAATATTAATATAAAATAATAATACAGCATTATAATAATAAAAGGATAAAAAAACAAATTGAAAAGAATGAACTCTCTTCAATATAGAGTTCATTCCCCAGTTTCTTAATAAAAATGTCCATTTTTTTAAGTTTAGCAAATTTTAGATTTACAAACTATTTTTACTTTTACAATTCACCCTTTTTGTTTTTCTTTGTTATAAACTCTTCAAAAATTAAATCAATTTCACAAAATTTTTGTAAATTCAATGGTACTATTTATCTACCAAGTTACTATTTTTTGTATAAAATTATATAATTATTTTAAAGAAAAAGAATTTAAGATATTCGTACATACTGCCTCATTTCCAGTTGTATATGTAATGGTAAATCTAAATGTTATATTATTTTTCTCAGTTATAAATATAATATTATTGTGATTCGTTTCAATACTGTATCCCTTTGTTCCACTGTTTAATGTAACATATCCTTCTTTCTTTATATCTACATTGACTTTTGTACCATCAGGCATAACTTTATTTTTTTCAAAGTCAATCATGCTTTCAACAGTGTCATTATTAAATCTAGCAATTACAATTTCATTTCCATTGTTATCGCTAAAAGATTCAACCATATCATTTGTTAATGAATTTTGATGATCTGATAATAATGAAGGATATAAAAAATTAATACCATATTTAGAATTTTCATATTTCTTATCTAATGTAATAATTGAAGTATCTTCTTTTTGATTTATGGTAGTAGCATTTTTAGTAGTATTATTGGAATCTATTGTAGTAGTTACTTCATCTATTTTTCCTTGTAAATTACTTGCAGTTTCATTTAAGTTATTTACTTGTGTTTGAACTTCAGCCAATTTTTTATTTGCTTCTGTTTTTTCATTGTAAAATTTATATATAAAAATAGCCATTATTGTAATTACAATTAGTGCTAATATCAAAAAGAATGTTGATAAACTTATTTTTGTAACTTCCTTTTCTTCTATATTTTCTCACCACCTTTCTTTATAAAAATGATTCATACATTTAAATTCTATCATTTATACTATTTTTTTGCAAGATTAATTTTCAAATTTTTCCATTTCTAAAAAGCATAAAAATATTGAGTTATAGAGAAAATTACCTTTGTTTTCTATCTTGTCAGTTCAGCAAAGGGATTTTTCTCTATAACTCTAGCTTCTTATTTTAACTTACAAAAGACTACAATAGTTACATGTATACTGTTAGATGTAAATAAAAAGTTTACATCTAATTTTTTTGGTTGTAAAATTATTTATAAAGAATTTAAGTTAGAACATTTAGT
>JAAWGB010000005.1 GCA_022795075.1 Clostridia bacterium
TTAATTAGCAACATCCTCCTCTGTTACCACCGCAACAACAACAGATTAATAATATTAGGATTATAATCCAGCAACAATCATCACCAAATCCGAATCCACCGCATCCTCTATTTTCTGGCATAGTCTAGACCCCCTTCCATAAAGAAATATGTTTTGTTTATTTTTTTTCTTTTGTTGTTTTCCTTTGTATGATATATAATATGTAGTTAAGAAAAATGTGTTACAAATTAAAAAAATTATTAAAAATTTTAATTGTAAATAAAATGAAAACATGATAAAATTACAAATAAATCAATATGTATTTTTTGAAAGGAAGTAATAAAAAGAAGTATATTTGCAATATTAGAAAGGACGGAAACAAGAAATGGAGCAAAAACCAAAAAAAGTTGGAGAAATATTTAGTGACTATAAAACAAATAGCAATATAAAATATGCAGAAGTAAGAAACCTAAATATCATAAAAAAAACCAATACACTACAAGTTATTTTATACTTAGATGAATATATAGAAATAAAAGAAATATGGTATTTTGAAAACTTTTTAAAAGAAAGATTTCAATTTCATCATATAAATATAGAAATTAACTATCATGAAAAAGTAGAAAAGAAATCCATTACAGACGAATGGAAAAACATCATTGCTTATATGGCACATAAATATCCCTTAGCCAAGCCAATGCTACTATTAAAAAGTAAAGTAGAAGTAAAAGACCATACCATATATATTGAAATGCACATTAAAGGAGCAGAATTTTTAAGAGCCAAAAAAACGGACAAAGAATTGCAAAAAACCATTAAAAATTTATTTGGGCAAGAATATATCATAGAAATAATCGAAAAACTATCAGCAAATGACATGAAAGAAATTCGTGAAAATATTGAAAATCAAGAAAATAGCATTAGAACCCAAATGGAAGAAGAAAATAAGCAGCATAAGATAGAAAAAGAAAACAAAATAGAAGAAGTTCCTATATACGAAGATTTAGACTATGCACCACCAACAGAATTAGAATGTTACATTCCAAATGAAGAAATCGAAGAAACAGAAGAACAAGAATATATAATGGGAAAACCATCAAGAGCTAAAGAAAAATACATCAAAATCAAAGACATTACGGCAAATGATGGAAGAGTAACCTTAGAAGGAAGACTAGTAACCATACAAGTAAGAGAAACCAAATCAGGAAAAGGAATGATTATCTTTGATTTATATGATGGAACAGGAACCATTACCTGTAAATCATTTGGAAAAGACTATTTGGAAGGAAAAGAAATAGAGGAAAAAATAAGCCAAGCAAAAGCCATAAAAGCTACAGGAAAAGCACAATTGGACAATTATGCAGGAGATGTTACCGTTATGGTAAATACAATTGTAGAAACCAATCATGATTTACCAGAATTACCAACAGAAGAAGAACAAGAAGATACACCATTAATTTTAGGAGCAACCCCTAATATTACAGATCCATTGGTAAAAGTAGAAGACTTAGGAGTAGATGATGGAAGAATTGCCCTGCAAGGAGAAGTTATTTTCTCAGAAGATAGAACACTAAAATCAGGAAAAACATTATTTAGTTTTGACTTATATGATGGAAGTAGTACCATTACATGTAAAGCCTTTTTAGACAAAGAAAAAGCCAAAAAAACCATGAAAAGGATTCAAAATGCCAAAGCATTAATGGTAGCAGGAACAGCACAAATGGATACCTTTTCCAATGAACTAACTGTCATGGCAAATACAATTGTAGAAACAGAAAATGAAATAAAAAAAGAAGTAAGAGAGGATCAAGCACCAGTAAAAAGAGTAGAATTACATATGCACACCCAAATGAGCCAAATGGATGCCATGACATCTGCCAAAGATTTAATCAAAAGAGCCATGAAATGGGGAATGAAATCAATTGCGATTACAGATCATGGGGTAGTTCAAGCCTTTCCAGAAGCTCATAAAATGTTAGGATATGATAATCCAGACATGAAGATATTATATGGAGTAGAAGCTTATTTAGCCCCAGATAAAAATGCAATTGTAACAAATAGCAAAGGACAAGATATAGATACAACCACCTACTGTGTACTTGACTTAGAAACAACAGGATTTTCAGCAACAACAGAAAAAATTACAGAAGTAGGAATTATGAAAGTAAAAAATGGAGAAGTAATTGACCAATTTAGTTGTTTTGTAAATCCAGAAAAACATATTCCCCAAAGAGTTACAGAAGTAACTAACATTACAGACGACATGGTAAAAGATGCAAAAACCATTGAGCAAGTATTTCCTAAAATACTAGAATTTATAAAAGATTCTGTTTTAGTTGCCCATAATGCACCATTTGACATGGGATTTTTAAAACAAAATGCCAAAATTTTAGGTTATGAATTTGATTATACTTATCTAGATACCTTGAGTTTAGCCAAAGATTTATTTCCAGATTACAAAAAATATAAATTAGGAAAAATTGCAGAAAACTTAGGCATAAAAGTAGAAGTAGCACATCGAGCTTTAGATGATGTAGATACAACTGTTAAAGTATTTAATGTGATGTTAGATATGCTAAAAAAGCGTGGAGCCCAAAAGATAGATGATATAGATGAAGTAAGTAGTACAGAAGAAACCAAAAAAGAAGAATACAAAAAATTAAAAACCTATCATGCGATCATTTTAGCCAAAAACTATGTAGGATTACGAAATCTATATAAATTAGTTTCCCTTTCTCACTTACATTATTTTTATAGAAAACCTAGAATTTTAAAAAGCTTATACAAAAAATATTCAGAAGGATTAATGTTAGGAAGTGCCTGTGAAGCAGGAGAACTTTACCAAGCAATTGAGCTTGGTAAAACAGATGAAGAAATTGAAGCCATAGCCAATGATTATGATTATTTAGAAATTCAACCAATTGGCAATAATCAATTTTTAATCCGAAACGAAACCGTAAAAGATGAAGAAGTTCTGCGAGATATTAACCGAAGAATTGTGGACTTAGGAGAAAAATTGAACAAACCAGTAGTAGCAACTTGTGATGTTCATTTTATGGATCCACAAGATGAAGTGTATCGACGTATCTTAGAAGCAGGTCAAGGCTATGAAGATGCAGATAATCAAGCACCTTTGTATTTGAGAACAACCGAAGAAATGCTAGAAGAATTTAGTTATTTAGGAAAAGAAAAAGCCTATGAAGTAGTAGTAACAAACACCAATTTAATAGCCGATAGGTGTGATCGAATTAGTCCCATTTCGCCAGAAAAATGTCCACCACATATACCTGGTTGTGAACAAACAATTAAAGATATTGCCTATGAAAAAGCACACGAATTATATGGAAATCCATTGCCAGAAATTGTACAAGAAAGATTAGACAAAGAACTGGATTCTATTATTCGAAATGGATTTTCAGTTATGTATATAATTGCTCAAAAATTAGTATGGAAGTCAAATGAAGACGGCTATATTGTAGGTTCAAGAGGGTCAGTAGGTTCCTCTTTTGCAGCCAACATGACAGGTATTACAGAAGTAAATTCCCTGCCAGCACATTACCGATGCCCAAACTGTAAATATTCAGATTTTACAGATTATGGCTATAAAAATGGATTTGACTTACCAGATAAACCATGTCCAAAATGTGGGCACGCCTTAGATAAAGATGGTATGGATATTCCATTTGAAACCTTTTTAGGTTTTAATGGAGATAAAGAGCCTGATATTGACTTAAACTTTTCTGGAGAATACCAAGCCAAAGCTCATAAATACACAGAAGTTATCTTTGGAAAAGGAACGACTTTTAAAGCAGGAACCATTGGAACCATAGCAGATAAGACAGCCTTTGGATATGTAAAAAAATATTTTGAAGAAAGGCACATTCCAATCAATCGAGCAGAAACACAAAGACTAGCAAGTGGCTGTACAGGAATTAAAAGAACAACAGGGCAACATCCAGGGGGAATTATTGTTGTACCAAAAGGAAGAGAAATTTATGAATTTTGTCCCGTACAACATCCAGCAGATGACCCCAATTCAGATATTGTAACAACACATTTTGATTATCACTCTATTGACCAAAACTTATTAAAATTAGATATCTTAGGTCATGATGATCCAACCATGATAAGAATGTTGCAAGATATAACAGGAATTGACCCAACGAAAGTTCCGTTAGATGATAAAGAAACCATGTCCATTTTTAGTTCGACCCAAGCACTTGGTGTAACACCCGAACAGATTCACTCTGAAGTAGGAAGTTTCGGTGTACCAGAATTTGGAACGAAATTTGTAAGAGGGATGTTAGTTGATACAAGACCAACGACTTTTGATGAATTAATTAGAATATCAGGGTTATCACATGGAACAGACGTATGGCTGGGTAATGCTCAAAGTTTAATTGAAGCAGGAACGGTTACTTTGCAAGATGCTATTTGTTGTCGTGATGATATTATGATTTATCTAATCAAACAAGGCTTGCCACCTAATCCAGCTTTTAAAATTATGGAAACGGTGCGTAAAGGAAAGGCTTTAAAAGATCCAGAAAAATGGGCAGAATATGTAGGGTTAATGAAAGAACATGATGTGCCAGATTGGTATATTAAATCTTGTGAAAAAATAAAGTATATGTTCCCAAAAGCCCATGCAGCAGCCTATGTAACAAATGCTTTTCGTATTGCATGGTTTAAAGTGCATGAACCATTAGCTTATTATGCCTCTTATTTTTCAATTCGAGCAGATGAATTTGATAGTGAGTGTATGATTTTTGGAAAAGAAAAGGTTAAAAACAAAATGAAGGAAATCGATTTAGCTGGAAATTCTGCAACTGTAAAAGATAAGAATATGTATGCTATTTTGGAATTGGTTTTGGAAATGTATGAAAGAGGATTTCATTTCTTGAAGATGGATTTGTATGAATCAGATGCTACTAAGTTTTTGGTAGAAGATGATGGTATTCGTCCGCCATTAAATAGTATACCAGGTCTTGGAACGATTGCTGCACAAGGAATTGCAAAAGCAAGGAAAGATGGAAAGTTTATGTCTATTGATGATTTGAAAATACGTGCAAAAGTAGGTAATTCTGTAACAGATTTATTGAAAAGTTTTGGATGTTTAGAGGGAATGAGCCAAAGTAATCAAATGAGTTTATTTGGCTAAATATATTATGAATGAGATATTTATTAAAAATACAAATTATTCTAAAATTAAGAATGTTTAATCTGTCCAAGCTATTTGTAATAGAAAATGTAAGGAAGTATTTTAGGAGAATCTCAAAAAGGGATTTTTGAGATTCTCCTAAAATATTTCCTAACATTTTCTAATTACAAATACTTTCCATTTTAAACATTTTTAATTTTAGAATAGTTTGTATTTTTATTAATAAATAGGTTACAGTTCACTAGGAAACATTTGAATTATCTATTTTATTCTCAGTGAACTGTAACCCTAAATGACTTATATTTAGTGTTTACAAGTTGACAAAGTGCTAAACATAATATAAAATGTCAATAAAGAAGAATTAAAAATGAGGTAAAAAAGATGAGAAATTACATAGAAACCTTAAAACCAGAAATACAAGAATACTTTAAAATACTATCACCAGAAGGAGTACCAGAATTTTTAGAGGAATATATTCAAACCCAACAAATGCAGCAACAATCACAAGTAAGTATGACATGTGGAACATTCTATTCAAAAATGTTTCCAAACAAATTTTGGTATTCTAGTTTAGATCATAGCATAGGAGTGGCTTTAATCATTTGGAATTTTACTAAAGATAAAAAGCAAACTTTAGCAGGTTTATTTCATGACATTGCAACACCTGTTTTTAAACATGTAGTTGATTATATGAATGGAGATTATGAAACACAAGAGTCAACAGAAGAGTTAACCAGTCAAATTATATTAGAATCAAAGGAAATTATGAACTTATTAAATAGAGATGGGATAAAAATTGAAGAAGTAGAAGATTATCATAAATATCCAATTGCAGATAATGATACACCACGGACTTTCAAGTGACAGATTAGAATATACACTAATAAATGGTCTAGGAGCGACAGAAGAACTTTGGAATTTAGAACAAGTAAAAGAAATTTATCAAAATATAGAAATACAAAAAAATGAAGAAGGAATAGAAGAACTTGGATTTAAAGACAAAGAAATGGCAGAAAAATTTGTACAAGTTATGAGTAGATTATCTAATAAATATATAGAAAACAAAACCAAATATTCGATGCAGTTTTTAGCAGATGTTATGAAAAAAATGGCAGAAAAAAAACTAATTTGTACAAAAGATTTATATCATTTATCAGAAAAAGAAGTGATAGAAAGAATTAAAAAATGTGATGAAAATCATATTGCTAGAAATTTTGAAATTTGGCAAAATGCTACTAAAATAAAAGAAAGTGATAAATTAGTAGCAGGAAAATATTGTGTAAGTGTTACCAACCCAAAGGTTAGATACATTGTACCATTAGTAAAAGTAGAAAAAGATTATATAAGAGTTGATAAACTATCTAAAAAAGCTAGTCAAGATATAGAAAAAGCTAAAAATTTTAGAACGAAAGAATTTGCTTATTTAGATTTTTCATTTTAGATGATAAGTTCAAAAGAAAAGAGGAAGAAGAATGATTGGACAACCAACAACGATTCATTTAGAACAAATATTTTCGATACAAAATATTTTACTTTATTTATTAGCCATTAATCTTTTTGGTTTTTTCATTATGTGGTTAGATAAAAGAAAAGCTAGAAAAGGTTCTTGGAGAATTCCAGAGAAGACATTATTTATCATTACTGCTTTAGGTGGTGGAATTGGTACAATAGCGGGGATGTATACTTTTAGGCATAAGACACAAAAGTTAAATTTTGTAATAGGCTTTCCGTTTATTACAATATTAGAGATAATTGCTATTATTTATTGGATGTTTTTCGATTAAAGAAATCAAATATATTATGTTGTTTAGGAAAAAACAAGAAAACTAGAAAAGCTTGAAAAATAAGCAAAATCTAGTTTTTTTATTTTTGAAAAAAATCAAAAAATGAGTACACATAAAAAGTGAAAAACATAAAGTTTAAGTCAATATATTATAGCAACTAAATTAAAATGTGAACAACTTGTGAATGAAACATGAGTAAAGAAAGTTATTCACAAAGTTTTCCACAGTTTCCACAAAAAAATAAAAACTAAAAAATAATAAAAAATAAAAAAAATGGGAAACATAAAATTAATAAGAATACATAATTGTAACACAATTGAAATATTTTTGTAACAAAAACGGCGAATGTTGTAAAATTTGAAAGAAAAAAGGGAAATTTAAAAAGAAAAATAAAAAATCAAAATACCAAAATGCAACATAATTGTAATATTATTGTAAAATAGAAAAAGGAAAAATGATACGATAAATTGTGGATAATTAAAAAAATAAAGTGGAAAATAACGAAATTGGTAGAAAATACATATAATAAATAAAGAGAAGGTTAGTAGAAGAGGAGAAAGGACATGATTCATAAATTAAGATATTTATTAAATAGAAATCGATGTTGTATGCAAACCGAAATTACGTTGCAACAGTTAAAAAAGTTGGTAGAACAAGGAGCCGTTTTGGTAGATGTTAGAAGTCCACAGGAATTTGAGGAAGGACATTTAGAAAATGCAATTTTATTGCCAGAGTATGAAATAAAAGAAAATGTTAAGCAAATTTTGCCGAATCAAGAACAAATGATTATTGTTTATTGTAGTACAGGTCATAGAGGACAAAAAGCACAACAAATTTTGAATCAATATGGTTATCAAAAAGTTTATAATTTATGTAAGGGTTTAGAAAATTACGATTCTATTGATATGGTAAAGAGATAAAAATTTTAACATATCTTAGAAGGATAAGGCCCCCACATCTCTTTGCGAGGGTGGGGGCTTGACAAACTGCGTTAATTGTTAAACAATTTGTCAATCTTTTTTCGAGGATTACACCAAAAAGGGACTTTGTATCCCACCGCAAGGCAGTAAATTCCATCCTTGTCAGGCAAAAACATTGAAGTTCCCAAAGGTTTCCATTTCAAAGAAGCCATTAATTCATGAGATCCCCTACATGTAGGGGATGAATTGTCTGCTGCTGTTCCAATAAATATGGTTTTTTCTCTTTTATAAAACCGAACTACAAAGTTGTTACCATCTTTTTTATAGTGTTTTGTCATATGGTTTTCCTCCAAAATATGATTGATAAGTTACAGTGAGTCGAAACTCATTACACATTCATTATATCATATCTACATAAAAAAGTCAAAAATCGACTCGTACATATCTGGTTACAGACATTCATAATTTATTTTCAGTCAACTGCAACCAATTTTTTTATTCCATCTAATTTAACTATTGTAGTTTTTAAGGTTGTATGTTAAAATAACAAATATAAGTTTAACGCAAAAAAAGGAGAACATACATGAATAATAGACAAGAACATATTAGAAACTTTAGTATCATTGCCCATATTGATCATGGAAAATCAACTTTGGCAGATAGACTAATCGAAATGACAGGAGTACTATCCAAAAGAGAAATGGAAAGTCAAGTCTTAGACAACATGGAAATTGAAAAAGAAAGAGGAATTACTATAAAATCACAAGCAGTTAGAATGATTTATAAGGCAAAAGATGGACAAGAATATACCTTAAATTTAATTGACACACCAGGTCATGTAGACTTTAATTATGAAGTATCAAGAAGTTTGGCAGCATGTGATGGAGCCATTTTAGTAGTAGATTCTAGCCAAGGCGTAGAAGCACAAACTTTGGCAAATGTCTATTTAGCCATTGACAATAATTTAGAGATATTACCAGTACTCAACAAAATTGATTTACCAAATGCAAGAGTAGAAGAAGTGAAACAAGAAATAGAAGATATAATTGGCATACCAGCAGAAGATGCACCCTGTATTTCGGCTAAATCTGGTTTAAATGTAGAAGAAGTATTAGAAAAAATTGTAACACAATTACCAGCCCCAAAAGGAGACGAAAACGAAAAAGTAAAATGTTTGATATTTGACTCATACTATGATAATTACAAAGGAGCAGTAGCTTATGTAAGAGTAGTAGATGGAACCGTAAAAATAGGAGATGAAATCAAATTAATGGCAACCAATAAAACATTTACGGTAGCAGAAGTAGGTCATTTTATACCAGGATCCTATATGCCAACAAATGAAATAAAAGCAGGAGAAGTTGGTTATGTAGCAGCAAGCATCAAAAATTTAGCTGATATCCATGTAGGAGACACCATTACCCTTAAAAATAATCCAGCACAAGAGCCATTAAAAGGATACAAAAAAGTAACACCAATGGTTTATTGTGGTTTGTATCCAATTGATGGTAGCCAATATGAGGCATTAAAAGAAGCATTAGAAAAACTAAAACTAAATGATGCAGCTTTAGAATATGAGGCAGAAACTTCAGCAGCATTAGGATTTGGATTTCGTTGTGGTTTTTTAGGATTATTACATTTAGAAATTATAGAAGAAAGATTAGATAGAGAATTTGACTTAGGACTTATCACAACAGCACCTTCTGTTATTTATAAGGTATATAAAACAGATGGGACCATTATTGAATTATACAATCCAGAAGACTTACCAAAACCGCAAGAAATATCTTATATAGAAGAACCATTTGTAACAGCCAATATCTTAACACCAAAAGACTATGTAGGAAACATTATGGAACTATGTCAAAGAAGACGTGGTGTTTATATTGATATGAAATATTTAGACGAAAATCGAGTAACACTTGTCTATGAAATGCCATTAAACGAAATTATATATGACTTTTTTGATAACTTAAAATCCAAAACGAAGGGATATGCTTCTTTAGACTATGAATTCAAAGAATATAGAAAATCCAACCTAGTAAAATTAGACATTCATATTAATGGCGAGCCAGTAGATGCCTTAAGTTTTATTGTACATAAAGATAGTAGTTACGAAAGAGGCAAGAAAATGGTAGAAAAATTAAAAACAGTCATACCAAGAAAATTATTTAAAATACCAATACAAGCAGCAGTAGGTGGACAAATTATAGCAAGAGAAACCATATCGGCTATGAGAAAAGATGTGCTGGCTAAATGTTATGGTGGAGATATTACAAGAAAGAAAAAATTATTAGAAAAGCAAAAAAGAGGAAAAAAGAAAATGCGAGAAATTGGTAATGTAGAAATACCACAAGAAGCATTTTTATCAGTACTAAAATTAGATGATGAATCATAATTTTGGAAACGAATCAAAAATCATGGAAAGGAAGAAAAATGGAAATAAAAAAGGCTTATAGTGACCAAGTAGAAGGCAGAAATGCAGTAATTGAACTATTAGAAAGTGGAAAAGATATTAATAAAATATTTCTTACAAAAGGGGAAAGACATGGTTCTATCAACAAAATTATTAGTATGGCAAAAGAAAATAAAGTGATTTTAGTAGAAAAGGAAAAAAGACAAATGGAGGAAATGGCACAAACTCCTAATTACCAAGGTGTAATTGCAATGGTTCCTCCTTACGAATATTGTGAGGTAGAAGATATTTTGCAAGAAGCTAAAAACAAAGGTGAAGAGCCATTTGTATTACTTTTGGATAGTATTGAAGATCCTCATAATTTGGGGTCAATTATTAGAACGGCTGAAACAGCTGGTGTTCATGGTATTATTATTCCGAAAAGAAGGGCTGCTACAGTCAATAGTACAGTTAACAAAGTTTCAGCAGGAGCTGTGCAACATATGAAAATTGCTCGTGTAACAAATTTATCAGATACGATAGAAGACTTAAAAAAGAAAGGTCTTTGGATTTGTGGAACAGATATTGATACGAAAACTTATTATTATGACCAAGATTTGACAGGTGCAATTGGAATTGTGATTGGAAATGAAGGAAGTGGAATTGGACAAAAAATAAAAAGTAATTGTGATTTTTTAGTCAAAATTCCAATGAAGGGAAAGGTAAATTCTCTAAATGCTTCTGTTTCAACAGGAATTATTTTATATGAAGCGGTTAAACAAAGAAAAAATTAATTATTTGCATAAATTGTTTAACTAGTCAAAACTGTCAACCTAAGATATTTTCTAAAAAAGGAAGACAGTTCGTTCAAGTAATTTTCGAAGAAATTCTAAATCCATTTTATGGCACCCTTCCACGCCAAAGGCGTGAACTCTTTCCATAAAATGAATAAAGAATTTCTATTCTTAATTACTTTCAATTCACTGTCTTCCTTTTTAGAAAATATCTTAGGTTGACAGTATCGATTAAATAGGAGGTAACAAATGATACCAAGAAAAAAGAAAAAAGTAATCATCATAGTATCAATTATAATATTATTAATCATTATGACAATAAGCTTAATTTTATTATATATTAACACAGATTTATTTCGCTCCCATGCAACTTTATTTGCCAAATACTTTGGGCAAAATGTAGAAAATATAGATACCATTTATCAAAAAATGGGAGAAAGTGAACTAAATCAGATTATACGACAAAATAAATATACTACCAAGACCCAAGTGAAAATGAACTACATAGAAGGAAAAGGAACTACTTTAGAAAATACGCAAAATTCTATCAATCAATTAAAATTAAATATAGAAGGGCAAACTGACAAAAACAATCAATATAATTACCAAGACATCCATTTAATAAGAGATGATGAAAAGTTAGCAGAGGTAGAATATTTACAAGACGGAAATATACATGGCATTCGATTTTCAGATTTATTTAATCAGTATGTAGCAGTTAATAACGAAAATTTAAGAAGTTTATTTGAGAAAATGGGTTATGATGAACAAAGCTTAGCAAACCTACCAAACACAATCGAATTTGATAAAAATATTAAGAGTAACTTTCAACTTACACAAGAAGAAAAACAAAAGATACAAAACGATTATATTAATATAATAAAGGAAAATGTATCAAAAGAAAAATTTTCGAAACAAACAAAACAAATGATTCAAATAGATGAAAAAAATATAAATGCCAATGCCTATACTTTGACTGTAACAAAAGAACAAATGAATAACCTTATTATTAAAATGTTAGAACAAATCAAACAAGATGAAATTATTTTAACAAAAGTTGACCAAATTCAATCATTGTTACCAATGTATCAAACAAAAAGCTTAAAAGAACAATTTATTAGTAAGATAGATGATACAATCACTAAAATAACAAGAAATAATATAGGACAAGAAGAATCAAAGATAACCGTTTATGAAAATAATCAAATGACTTTAAAAACGGTTATACAAAATGAGAACTATGAAATTCATATAGATGTATTACCATTAGAAGAAGAACATTATTTGCAAATATCTTACCAAGATTCAACAGTTGAACAATTTATGACATATAAAAGAACAAAAGAGGAGACTAATATAAGTTTAAAAAATATAAAAGATAAGAAAACAGCCCAATATAGTTTATTAATTGGCGAAGAGATCAATAATAATAATGGTACAAAAAGAATAGAAGCTAGCTATGAAGATGACTCGAATAGATTAGAAACAACTATTGAACAAGAGATTCGTATCGTAAATGGATTTGACAAACAAGTTAAAATGGACCATGAAAATTCTATTAATTTAAGTGAATTGGAAAAAGAACCATTGCAATCTATTTTGCAACAAGTAAATGCTCAAGTTTCTCAGAAAGTAACAGAAATAACAACAAATGACATGAAAGTAGAAGATTTGTGGAAAATATTAAAAACACTTGGATTGGTAAAAGAAGAACAGATATTTGAAAATATTGGAATTACTGAAACGGAAAAGACTAGGTTTAATTCTAAATTTGAAATTTTACAAGGAGAAAATTTAGGAAAAGAAGAAATATTAAATTTAATTGATGCTGTTAAAGGAAATTTAGTAGAAATAGAAGTTATACAAAATAATGAACTGAAATTAAAGTTAGAACGTACGAAAAAGACAGAAGAAGTGGCTACTAGTTTGATTTCTTTTGTTGAAAAAAATCAAAACAAAAAATATAATGCTAAAGTAGAATATGATGAACAAACAGGTTTAGTAAAAGACATTGTACTAACAATGATACAGGAAAGTAGGTAAAAATTTTTTATAGAAACGAAAAACATAGATATAATTCCCAATTACTTATAGGCGAAATTAGAATTTAGGAACTTATGATGCTGGTGTATAGGGGGCTATGCAAATGGATATGATTCTTGATAATCCTATAAAATAAAGCTATAATAATAAAAAATGGAGGGATAAGATGGAACAAACCAAAAAGAAAATCATTCGAATAATGATAGTAATAATAGTCTGTATTACATTTTTTATAAATGTTAGTTATCAAGAAGTGCAAGCTCTAACAGATGAAAAATTAATACAAGAACAAATAGAAAATTATGCAAGGGAAACCAATATTGATCCGAATAATATTACCAAAGAAGATATTTTAAAAATATATGATGAAATAAATAAACAATATACCAATGAACAAATAGCCAATATAATAGAAGAAAATACAGAAAAATTGCAACAACAAGGTATTAGTAAAGAAGTTATAGTAGCTGGTACAGAGTTTATAAGAACCACCGAAAGTCAAGGTATAAGAGATATTATAGAAAATGATTTAGATTTAGAAGAAATCAAAGAAAAAATAGAACAAGGCTATACACCCAATCAAATTCTAAAAAGTGTAGTAAAAGAAACGCCAACAGAAAAGAAAATAGAAGTAGGAATTAAATTGTTATTAGCTAATAAAATTGTAAAAATAATTTTAATCTTATGTGTCATTTTATTTATTTATGGAACCGTTCTTAGATGGCGAATTTATACAAAAGCAGGTAAACCTGGTTGGGCAGCAATCATACCTGTTTATAGACAAATTGTTATGTACCAAGTTTGTGGATTATCTGCTTGGCTCATGTTACTTTGGTTAATACCAGTGTTTGGTTGGTTAGTTATGTTAGTAATTGCCATTATGAAAAGATTTTGTTTAGCAAAAGAATTTGGAAAAGGTAGTTTATTTGGATTTGGTTTATTATTTTTACCACTAATTTTTCAGACGATACTAGCCTTTCAACCTAAAGTTGATGAAACTTAAGAAATGAGTGAAATACATTATGAATAAAAATGGAAAAATAGGAATTTTTGATTCAGGTATTGGTGGCGTAACAGTCATGCGTGAATTGATGAAAGTTCTACCAAAAGAAAATTATTACTATTATAGTGATTCGAAAAATAACCCTTATGGAGATAAAACAGAAGAAGAAATTAAGAAATTATGTGATAATATTGTACAATATTTGATACAACAGGATTGTAAAATGATTGTCATAGCTTGCAATACAGCAAGTGCTAAAGCTGCAACATTTTTACGACAAAAATATCCAAAGATTAATATAGTTGCAATTGAGCCAGCTTATAAAATGGTATATGACTATGCCTATGATAAACCAACTTTAGTAATGGCAACAAAAGGCACCATTGAAAGCGAAAAATTTAATTTATTGTTAGAAAAATATGATAATCATAAGACTTTTTTAATTCCCTGTGTAGGATTAGCAGATAGAATAGAAAAGGGAGATTTGGAACAAATTAATGAATATTTGAAAGCCATAATTGGGAATTATAAAAATAAAGTGGAAAATGTAGTATTGGGTTGTACACATTATCCTTTAATTGAGCAAGAAATTGAAAAGGTATTAGGTAAAGTGAATTTTTTTAATGGAGCACCTAATTTAGCTAAACATTTGAAAACAATTTTAGAACAAAAGAATTTATTAAAGGATGGAGAAGGTAAAGTGGAGTTTGAAGATTCACAAGGTTTGCTAGAAAAAAAGATAAGGTTTTTTGAGATATTAGAAAATATAGGAGGAACTAGAAGTGAAATACAAAAGTGAAAAGGGTTCAGTTACTTTATTTGTTACATTGTCATGTTTTTTTATTGTTATGATGCTTGCTATTTATGTGATGAATGTAGAAAATAAAAAACAAGCACAAAATAAAGAAATTGAGCAAATTATGCGAAGTTATGAAATAGATGAACAAGATATGGAGAAAGTATACAGTAAAATAGTTAATGAAAATCAATAAATAGTTTTTTTAATACATGAGAGAATTGACCAAAAAGTAAATCAGAATTTAGAAAAAGGTTTCGTTTAAGAAAATTTTCGTAGAAATTCTAAATTCATTTTATGGCACCCTTTCAAAACAAGTTTGAACATTTTCCATAAAATAATTTAAGAACTTCTACCTCAATTTCTTTCAATTCAACCTTTTTCTAAATTCTGATTTACTTTTTGGTCAGTTTTTGAGTAATGGCAATATATATAGATGAAAATATTTTATAAATATTTTTTTAATTGTTCAACTGTGTTTTCTTGAAATTGAACAAATTCAGTCAAAATATTTTTAACTGGTTCATCTGTATTTGGATTATGATTTAGAAGTTTCACACCTTTAATAATTCCCATATTGGTTCCTTGTAACATCATTTCAGCAATTTTAGAATTATTTTTATCATCCATTGTGTTAAATTCAACACTCATCCAACCCATAGCCTTTTGCATAGGATTTAGTTCTTTTGGAAAATCGTCATAATTTGTTAGTTCATTATTTACCTTATTTAAAATCTCATTATATTTGTCATATTGAAATTTTAAATCTTTTTTAAAGTCGTCATCTTGAATTTTTTCGGAAACATTAGAAATGGAATCCATTCCCATTTTGATTCCTTTGTTAATTTCATTTAAAATATAACCTGGACTATCCATATTCATTCCTCCTTAATTTTTTTTAATATAACCAAAAATAAGAAAAATATGCTATATCTATCATAATGCACTTGCTAAATGTTCGTATATAAAATAATTTGCTACCCAAGAAAAAACGTGAATTGAAAGAAATTGAGGTAGAAATTCTTAAATCATTTTATGGAAAATGTTCAAACTTGTTTTGAAAGGGTGCCATAAAATGAACTTAGAATTTCTTCGAAAATTTTTTTGAACGAACGGTTTTTCTTGGGTAGTAAATTATTTTATAGAAAGGACTGATAAGTATTTTTTCATGTTCACAAAGAATTCACAAAAAAATTGTTAGATAGTATTGACAAGAGAGAAAAACGGGTATAATATATAAGAAGTTAGCAATCAAACCAAAAGAGTGCTAAAAGAGGTGAAAAAGTTGTTAGATGAAAGAAAAAAGAAAGTCTTACAAGCCATAGTAGAAGAATATATTAATACAGCAGAGCCAGTAAGTTCAAATGCACTAACACAAAATCATGGATTAGAATGTAGCAGTGCTACTATTCGAAATGAAATGTCAGAGTTAGAAAAAGGTGGATTTTTAGATAAAACACATACCTCAAGTGGAAGAATTCCATCAGCAAAAGGATATCGCTACTATGTAGATGAGCTATTAAATGAAGAAGACATCAGTATAGAAGAAATCAAATACATCAGTTCAAAATTAGAAACCAAAGTAAACGAAATTGAAGACCTAACCAAAATAGCGGCAAATACCATATCAGAAGTAACCCACTATACAACCGTATCCATTGGCCCAAAAGCAACCACCCAATTAATAGAAGAAATCAAATTTGTTTTACTAGGTACAAGAATGATAATGGCAGTTATCTTAACAGACAACGGACTAGTCAAAGAAACCATTATAAAATTTGATGAAGATATCAACGAAAAGCAAGTACAAACCATGAACTATATGTTTAATAACAAGCTAAAAAATCAACCAATTCAAACGATAGACCGACCATTAGAAGAATACTTATATGATGAAATGACCTATAGCATTCATGTTATAAAGCCAATCATTGAACAAATCAAAAAAGTATTAGAAGAAGACAATAAAATCTATTTAGAAGGAGCCAATAAATCCTTTGACTTGCCAGAATTTAACAGTTTAGAAGTAGCCAAAAATTTTATTAACATTTTAGACACCAAAGAAATTGTAGCAGACATGCTAAATTCAGGATTAGCAGAAGATATCAATGTATATATTGGAGAAGAAAACGAACAGCAAGAACTAAAAGATTTTAGTGTTGTCACATTTAAACACAAAGTAAATGGTCGTGACGTAGGAACAATCGGAATCATAGGACCAAAAAGAATGGACTATTCAAAAGTTATTTCCGTTATGAAATACATCAACAAAAAACTAAAAGAAATAGATGAATAAAACGAAGAATACTAAAAAAAATTAGAATCAATGTTAAGAATTAACTTAGCAAAATATATAAGGGAGGTAAAAATGGGAGAAAAGGAAAAAGAAAACAAACAAGAAAGCCAAGAAATAGACAAAAACGAAGAAATTTTAGAAAAAGAAGGTAACATCAAAGATATGGTACCAAAACAAGATTACGAAGAATTAGACGACAGATATAAAAGAATTTTAGCAGAATTTGAAAACTTCAAAAAAAGAAGTAGTAAAGAAAGAGAAGGATTGTACAATTCCATTCTTTCAGATGTAGTAGAAGTGATATTGCCAGTTGTAGACAATTTAGAAAATGCAGCAAAAGTAGAAACACGGAGATGAAGAATACAAAAAAGGAATTGAGCTAGTATTAAAACAATTTAAAGATGTATTAGCATCCAAAGGAGTAGAAGAAATAAAGACAGTAGGAGAAACATTTGACCCAGAACTACATGAAGCAGTTAGCAGTATCCAAGACGAAAACTTAGGAGAAAAAGAAATTGCACAAGAATACAGAAAAGGGTACAAAATTGGTAACAAAGTCATACGTCATTCAATGGTTGTAGTAGCCAACTAAAAAATAATAGAAGAGCTAAACAAACTTATCTAAGTTTTAGCCAATCTTAATAGTTATTAAGTTTAAACATGATGGTTTTAGGGACTGAAAAAGAAAAATCATCATGAAAAATAAATCATATATAATAAAGTACGATGATTTTTTGATTTCGGTCCCCAAAATCATCAAAAAGCAAAGGGAGGAATTTTAAAATGGGAAAAATCATAGGAATTGATTTAGGAACAACAAACTCATGTGTAGCAGTAATGGAAGGTGGAGAACCAGTTGTTATACCAAATGCAGAAGGAAATAGAACCACACCATCAGTTGTAGCATTTTCTAAAAATGGAGAAAGATTAATTGGTCAAATTGCAAAGCGTCAAGCAGTTACCAATCCAGATAATACTGTTATTTCTATTAAAAGAAAAATGGGTACCAATGAAAAAGTTGATATAGAAGGTGATAAATTTTCACCACAAGAAGTTTCAGCTATGATTTTACAAAAGTTAAAAACAGATGCTGAAAACTATTTAGGACAAAAAGTAACACAAGCCGTTATTACGGTACCAGCATATTTTAGTGATAGCCAAAGACAAGCAACAAAAGATGCTGGTAAAATAGCAGGATTAGAAGTTTTAAGAATTATCAATGAACCAACAGCAGCATCACTTGCTTATGGAATGGATAAAGAACAAGACCAAAAAATTATGATTTATGACTTAGGAGGAGGAACTTTTGACGTTTCTATCCTAGATATTGGTGATGGTGTATTTGAAGTTTTAGCAACAAATGGTAATACCAAACTAGGTGGAGATGACTTCGATGAAGCAATTATTAATTTTTTAGTAGATGAATTCAAAAAATCAAGTGGAATTGATTTAAAAACAGATAAAATGGCAATGCAAAGATTAAAAGAGGCAGCAGAAAAAGCTAAAATTGAATTGTCTGGTGTACAACAAACACAAATCAACTTACCATTTATTACAGCAGATTCAACAGGACCAAAACACTTAGATATTAATTTAACAAGAGCAAAATTTGAAGAATTGATTCATGATTTAGTAGAATTAACTGCTGGACCTGTTAATCAAGCTTTAAAAGATGCTGGTTTAACACCAAATGATATTCATAAAGTATTATTAGTAGGTGGTTCTACAAGAGTTCCAGCTGTACAAGAAGCGGTAAAAAGAATTACAGGAAAAGAAGCAGATAAAGGAATTAACCCTGATGAATGTGTTGCAATTGGTGCAGCAATTCAAGGTGGTGTATTATCTGGAGATGTAAAAGATTTAGTATTATTAGATGTAACACCACTTTCACTTGGAATTGAAACATATGGTGGGGTATTTACAAAACTAATTGAAAGAAATACAACAATTCCAACTAAAAAATCACAAATTTTCTCAACAGCAGCAGATGGTCAAACATCAGTTGAAGTTCATGTATTACAAGGAGAAAGAGAAATGGCAGCCTATAACAAAACATTAGGAAGATTCCAATTAACAGGAATTCCAGCAGCACCAAGAGGTGTGCCACAAATCGAAGTAACCTTTGATATTGATGCAAATGGTATTGTTCATGTATCAGCGAAAGATACAGCAACAGGAAATAGCCAAGATGTATCTATTACAGCATCTACGAATCTTACAGATGAAGATATTGATAAAGCTGTAAAAGATGCAGAAGCACATGCAGAAGAAGACAAAAAGAAAAAAGAAGAAATTGAAGTAAAAAATAACGCAGAAAGTTTAATTTACAATAGTGAAAAAACATTAACAGACTTAGGCGACAAAATTAGTGGAGAAGAAAAAGCAAAAGTAGAAACAGAAATTGAAAATACAAAAAAAGCAGTTGAAACAAACGATACAGAAAAAATTAAAGAAGCAACAGAAAAACTAACAAAAGTATTTTATGAAATGTCAGAAAAATTATACAAAGCAGCCAATCCAAATGGTGCAACAGAAGGAACTGGAGCAGAAACTAACCAAGGAACAGGAGAAGACCAAGCAAACAATGATGGAAATGTATATGATGCAGACTACAAAGTAGAAGATGAAAATAACAAATAAAAGGTAGATTAAGTACGAGGTTGGAATATAATATACAAATCCAACCTCAAACTTTAGTAAAGGGATAATGATATGGAAGAAGAAGTATGTTTAATAAATCAAAAGGGAGAAAAAATTTCATCAGACAATATAAGTTCTCACATAGGACTGGCATATCTTGTAATAGAAAAAGAAAGTTTAGAAAGAGGAGAATAATAAAATGGCAACCAAAAGAGATTATTATGAAGTATTAGGTGTCAATAAAAATGCGACAGATGATGAATTAAAAAAAGCCTATCGTAAATTAGCAAAAAAATATCATCCAGATGCAAATCCAAATGATAAAGCAGGTGCAGAGGCAAAATTTAAAGAAGTAAATGAGGCCTATGAAAATTTATCAGATCCACAAAAAAGAAGAATGTATGACCAATTTGGTCATGATGGACCACAAGGATTTGGAGGAGGAGGACCATTTGGTGGGCAAGGTGGCTATTATTCATATAGTAGTTCTGATTTTGGCGACTTTGGAGATTTAGGAGATATCTTTTCTTCTTTCTTTGGTGGTGGATTTGGAGGTAGAACTTCAAGTAGAAGACAAAGTGGACCAAAGAAAGGTGCAGACTTAAACCTAGGAATGGAGATAACTTTTGAACAAGCCTTTTTAGGAGTAGAAAAAGAAGTTATTATTACAAGAGATGAAACTTGTGATTCCTGCCATGGAACAGGAGCCAAACCAGGAACTTCTAAAATGAAATGTACAACTTGTAATGGAACTGGTCAAGTTACACAAATGCAAAATACCATTTTAGGGCAAATGCAAACAAGAAGAACCTGTACAACTTGTCATGGAACAGGTGAAATCATTAAAGAACCATGTGAAAGTTGTCGAGGAAAAGGAACCGTAAGGAAACAACCAAAAATTAAAGTAAAAATTCCTGCAGGAATTGATGATAATCAAACTGTGGTTTTAAGAGGAGAAGGAGAACCTGGAGAAAAAGGTGGACCAAAAGGAGATTTATATATTACAGTTAGAATTAAAAAACACAGTATTTATAGCAGAAAAGGTAATCATGTTTTATGCGAAGTACCAATTACCATTACACAGGCAACTTTAGGGGCAGAACTAGAAATTCCAATGGTAGATGGTTCAAAAGAAACATACAAAATTCCAGAAGGTACACAAACAGGTACAAAATTTACACTTAAGAATAAAGGATTTAAATCTGTTAATTCAAGTAATGTAGGAGATTTTGTGTTTACTGTAACAGTACAAACGCCAAAGAGATTAACAAAGGAACAAAGAGATTTATTGACACAATTGGCAAAAACAATGAATGAACAACCACCAGTAAAAAAACGTGGATTGTTTGGATAAAGAATTTATTTTTAGGTTACCATTCACCAACATCATTTAAAATTACAAAAGACTAGAATAACAATATTGATAAGGATTTGAATGTGACCGAAATAGCTTTAGAAATATTAAAAATACAGGTGAAAGGCTCCTGTTTTCGGGTATAGTTCACCTGTATTTTTAATATTTCTTAGTGTCATGTAGGGTAACCGAAAATCTGAATCAATATTGTTATTCTAGTCTTTTGTAATTTTAAATGATGTTGGTGAACGGTAACCTTTTTAGTGTAGAGTAAATGATTATAAAATTGACAAGTTTATGTAAATATTATATAATATCAAATATAAAAAGTAGGAGGAAAGGACTATGGATAAAAACAAAAAAATGCCAAAAAAACGGATAGAGGATCAAAGTGAAAAAATTATAGGAATTGCAGTAATAACAGGAATTGTTATTGAAATAATGAGCTGGGGTTTACTTTTTTTAGATATTATTTTCAAAAATAGTGAAATATTCATTCTTTGTTCCATAAGTTTTATTGCATTTGTGTTATTTGGAGCAGTGTTAGGATTAATATTTGGATGTGTTTTAGCAAGTATTTTAGAAAAATAGTCCAAAAAGAGAGATATATCTTTCTAAAAGAGAGTTGGCAATGAAGAAATTGCTGACTCTCTTTTGTTGTATTTTTATGTCAAATTTATTTTATCTATTTTTATAAGGTGTTATATCATTAGTTAGTTCCAGCAAATAATCTACAGAAGTATCATAAAACTTGGCTAAATCAATTAATACTCTAGTTGGAATGTCATTTTCACCAGTTTCATACTTAGAATAGCCAGTTTGCGACATATGCAAATGTTTAGCAACTTGTGATTGCGTTAAATCTTTATCTTCACGCAATTCTCTTAATCTTTTATACATAATTCCTCCTAAAACTACAACCCCATAAAATAATTTTAAAATAATCTGTTTTAGGTTATTGACATTTAACCTAAAATAGGTTAAAATTTCATCAGATAACCTAAAACAGGTTAAAAAGGAGGTGAATTCTATCAGTTAAGTGAAACAGAAATATTCACGTGGAAAGCATTTAGAACAAAGGAAAAGTAAGAAATCTTATATGAAAAAAGTAGTTTTATATATTTTTCTATGGATAGTATGTACCTTTTTAATAGTAATCATTCCAAAAAATATAGAAAATTTGCAAGAACCTTATCAACAAAATAATAGCATGCCTACCAGTAATATAGAAGAAATTAATCAAATTTCAACTGTTGCAAAAGTAGATATGCCTGAAAAAATTGAAAATTTCGAAGTAGTGGGAGAACTAGTTATAGAAAAAATTAATTTTAAAAATTACATTTTAAATAAAACTACAGAAGATTCATTAAACTTTTCTGTTACCAAATTTTATGGACCAAAAGTAAACCAATTAGGAAACTTTTGCATCACAGGGCATAACACAAAAGACTATCTATTTAAAAATTTAAAAGAATTAAATATAGGGGATAGTTTTTACATAATTGATAAAGAAAATCAAGAAAAGGTTACTTATCAAGTCTATGATAAATATACGGTTATTCCAACTGATTTGAAGTGCTTAAGCCAAAATAATACAAAGGATAAACGAGAGGTAACACTAATAACTTGTAATTCACGGAGGATTAACAAGGCTTATTATTAAGGCACAAGAGGTAGAAAAATTACCTCAATAAAAACGGAAATAATTTATTATTTCAAAATATAAAATTTTAAGGAGGATAAAAAAATGAAAAAAACATTATTAGGAGTCGTAGCAATCACTATGCTATTAGTTGCATTATTAGCAACATCAGTAAATGCAGCATCAGTTACTGCAAATAAAGAAGGAGATATTGTAACAGTAACTGTTACAACCAATGAAACAGTCGAATCAATGGAATTCGTAGTAAATTTTGATAGTACAAATTTTGAATTTGTAGAAGGATCTATTAAATCTGCTTTATCATCAATAGATTCAAACATGATAGGAGAAGGGAAATTAATGGTTTCTGCTTTTGGTGGTGAAGCATCTACTTTAACCTTACAATTTAGATGTGATAAAAATATAGGGGGAGCTTTTACATTATCTGATACAGAATTTTCAAATGATGAAACAATGAGTAAACCAACAGCTATTATTACAGCTACAGAACCAACCCCAGTAATTCCAACACCAGATGATGATAAAAAACCAGGAGAAGAAGTAGGAAAACCTACTGAAGGAGAAAACAACAATCAAGGAAATAAAACAGAAGAAAATAATTCAGCTACAGAAGGAAACAACACAGAAGAAACAACAGAAGAATATGTAGATGAAGAAGGTAAAAAAATAACCAAAATACCACAAACAGGAACTTATATGCCAACTGTTCTATTGAGTGTAAGTGTACTTGGAATAGCATTTATGGCAGGTTATAAAATGATAAAAAATAAATAGAATGAAATTATTTAGGGGGCGAAAAATCTTGGATAAAAAGAAAATATTATCATCCCTAGCATTAGCAGGAATTTTAACTGCTAATGTTTTTGGGGCAAATGTAAATGCTGCAGCAGAAGGAGAATACTTAAAACCTGTTGGAGTATACAAAAGATTAGTAGAAGGAAAAACAGTTGTACCATATGTATTAAAAGATAAAAATACACCAGTTACGGTAAAAGATGTTCAATCTGAATTTGCAAATTTAGAGTCTGTAAATGGAACAAAAGTAACCGATATGAATGCAACGATGGGAACAGGAGATACTTTCCGTTTAGAAGGAGAAGAAGAAGATTATACGGTTATTGTTTATGGAGATGTTACTGGAGAAGGTAAGATTTCAACAAAAGATGCTTTATTGATACAAAAAATAGCATTGAAAAAAGAAACCAATGTTAGCAAAGAAGTATTAGAAGCAGCAGAT
The DNA here is from genome assembly GCA_022795075.1 of Clostridia bacterium. Lineage (GTDB taxonomy): Bacteria > Bacillota > Clostridia > TANB77 > CAG-508 > CAG-269. Next base: position 24,063 of record JAAWGB010000005.1, read on the forward strand.
GTTAATAATAATGGAAAAATTACAACCAAAGATGCCTTAGCAGTGCAAAAATATGTATTAGGAAAAGGCGAATACGAAACAGTAATCGATGAATTACCACCAGTAGAAGATACAACAGCACCAGTGTTAAATGGAATTATTGACAAGGATACAATTAGAATTAACTTAAATGACCCAAACTTCCAATTACCAATTGTTACAGCAATAGATGATTATGATGGAGAAGTGGAGGTAAGTAAAACTGGTGAAGTTAATGTAGCAGAAGAAGGAGAATACAAAATCACCTATACTGCAACTGATAAAGCTGGGAATGCAGTGGCAGCAACTATAACAGTAATAGTAGATAACCAATCACCAATCATAAATGGTGTTACAGATGGACAAAAAATTTATGTCAAATTAAATAGTGAAGACTTTACTATGCCAGAAGTAACAGCAAGTGATGCTGTTGATGGAGAACTAGAAGTAACAATAGAAGGAAAAGAAAATATAGATGTAACAACACAAGGAGAATATGAAGTTGTGTATTCTGCTATCGATACTTTGCAACATCAAACAAAAGCAACTGTAACAGTAGTAGTTGATGGAACTGCCCCAAAAGCAGATGTAAATTACAGTACAACTGTTTTAACAAAAGATGATGTTATCGTTACCATTATTTCAGATGAGTTGATTCAAGAACTAGAAGGTTGGGAATTATCAGAAGATGGAAAATCTATGAAAAAAGTTTATTCAGAAAATGTTGAAGACGAAAAACTTATGGTAAAAGATTTAGCAGGAAATGAAACAAAAGTACATATCAAAATTTCTAACATTGACAATAAAGTAGTAGCAACACCAAGTTATAGTACAACTGAGCCTACGAAAGATACTGTTACAGCAACTATTACATCAGATGAAATATTACAACCAATAGAAGGTTGGACCTTAGCAGGTAACAAAAAATCAATGACAAAAGTCTATACAGACAATAAAATTGAAGATGTTGTTGTAAAAGATAGTTTAGGAAATGAAACAACTGTAACAATTGATATTCGAAATATTGATAAAATAGCACCAACTGCTGAAGTAGAATTTGATATAACAGAATTAACCAATGGAGATGTAAAAGCAACTATCATTGCAAGTGAAGAATTGCAAAGTGTAGTAGGAGATATCAATACATGGCAATTAGATAGTGAAAATCCAAATAAAGCAACAACAACTTTTACTGTTAATGGAAACGAAAATGTAACCATAACAGACTTAGCTGGAAACGAATCTATTATACCAGTTAAAGTAAGCAATATTGATAAAGTGGCACCAACACTTACTGTTGACTACAATATAAAAATTTCAACCAATCAAAATGTAATAGCAACCATAACTGCTAATGAACCAATCCAAGAAAAAGAAGGTTGGACTTTAGCACAAGATGGTTTATCTATGACAAAAGAATATGAAGAAAATATTTCAGAACAAGTCGTTGAAATAACAGATTTAGCAGGAAATGTCTCAACTATTACAGTTACTATAACAAATATTGATAAAGTATCACCAGTTGTAACAGGACTAATTGAAGGAAGAAAATCTTATCAATCCGTAACATTAGAATTTAATGAAGGAATAGCAACTTTGCAAAAAGAAGGAGAATCAGCGCAAGAATTTACTACTAATACAACCATTACAACAGATGGAAACTATGTATTAGTTGTAACTGATGCTGCTGGTAATACAACAACCAAAAGATTTACAATTGATAATGTAGCCCCTGTATTTGAAACAATGGATGCTAAATTATTGAAAAAAGGCGATGAATTTAATACAGCAGTTGTTGCAACAGATGCTGTAGATGGAGAAATTAATGCAACTTTAGTAATAACATTTAATGGTAGTCCAGTAGATAGCATTGATACAACAGGAGCAAATGATGGAGAATATATTTTAACTTACACAGCAACAGACGAAGCTGGAAATACTGCAACAGCAACTAGAATTGTTACAGTAGATGCAACACCAGCAAAACCAACTATACTATATAGTACACCTTCTACTGAAAGTGCAATTGACATCATTGTTAGAGTTTCTTTTAATGAAAAAATGCAATTACCAAAAGCAAGTGGATGGACAGTAGAAGATGATACTACTAGATTGGCCTTTACAAAGAAATATACAGCAAATATGAGCGAAACAGTAGAATTTAAAGATTTAGCAGGAAATCCAACCTTAGTTGAAATTGATATTAAAAATATTGATAGTGAAGAATTATCTGCTACCAAACTTTATACTACAAAAGAGCCAACCAAAGAACCTGTTGAAGTAAAAATTGTTCTAAATAAAGAAATACAACCAGTAGCAGGTTGGAACTTATCAGCAGATAAAAAATCCATTACAAAAATCTATTCAGAAAATACAATAACACCAGAAATTGTTACTATAAAGGATTTAGTAGGACATGAAACAACTGTTGAAGTAGAAGTAACTAATATTGATAAAACAGCACCAATAGGAACGGTAACTTATTCAGAAACAGCAGCTACTAAAAATGATATAACCGTAACAATTGAGGCAGAAGAAAAATTACAACCATTAGTAGGATGGACTTTAGCAGAAGATAAAAAATTCATGAAAAAAATATATACTAAAAATACAACCGAAACAATAACTATAAAAGATTTAGCAGGAAACGAATCAGATGTTAGTGTAACCATTGCTAATATTGATAGAGAAGCACCAGTTGTAACAGGATTTACAGAAGGAATATCTTCTTACCAAACAGTTACACCAGTATTTACAGATGCTAATCCAATTCAAGCAACATTGCAAAAAGGAAATCAAGCATCAGCTGACTTTACTTCAGGAACAACCATTGATGAAGAAGGAAGTTATAAATTATATGTAACAGATAGTTTAGGAAATGCTGTAACAATCTTATTTAATATAGATAAAACCAATCCTATTATTAATGGTGTAGTAGAAGGTGGAAGATATCTATCAGTAGTACCAACTTTCACAAAAGGAGTAGGAAAACTAAATAAATTAGATCCAGCTAATGGAGATGCCATAATTTCTACAGATATTTATGTATCTGGAAATCCAATTACAGAAGATGGAAAATATCAATTAGTTGTAACAGATGCAGCAGGAAATATAGCCACTGTAACTTTTGTAGTTGATACAACAGGACCAAGCTTTACAGGGGTACAAAATAATGGGATTTATAACTTAGCAGTAACACCTAATGTAACAACAAATGGAACAATTGAGGATGTCAACTTAATAAAAGATGGGGTAAAGGTAGAAGGATATACATTAAATACACCAATTTCTGATGAAGGTATTTATGTATTAACCGTTACAGACGATTTAGGAAAAGCCAACACAGTTAAATTTACAATTGATACAACACCTCCAGTAGTAACAGGAGTAGAAGACCAAGGAGAATATAAAACAGTAACACCAATCTTTGAAGAAACAGCAACAGCAACTTTGCAAAAGGGAGCAGGAGCAGCAACTGCCTTTACTTCAGGAGAAATTTCAGCAGATGATGAATATGTATTAGTAGTAACAGATAAGGCTGGCAATCAAACAATCATAAACTTTACAATTGATAATGTGGCACCAACCATAACAGGAGTTGCAAATGATACTACTTATAATGCAACTGTAACACCTGTTAATACAGCAGGAGATGTTGAAACTGTTGTTTTAACAAAAGATGGTAGAGTAGATGCAAGCTATACCACTTTAGGTCAAATAACAGATGATGGTATATATCAATTAACAGTAGCAGATAAAGCAGGAAATGAAACAACTATTAAATTTACAATTGATACACAAGTAAAGGATGTAACATATAGTACCTCTAATGGTAATAAACCTACCAAAAATCCAGTAATGGTAACCATTCGTGCAAAAGAAAAATTACAACCAGTAGCAGGTTGGAGCTTATCTAGTGATGCCCTTTCTATGACAAAAGTATATGACAATGATACAACAGAAAGTGTTATCGTAATGGACTTAGTAGGAAATACTCACACCATTAATGTTGTAGTAACAGGAATTGACCAAGTAGCACCAGAAATAGTAGGAACACCAAATTATAGTGATACTACTCCAGCAACAAAAGGACCTGTAACCGTTACAATCGTAGCAAACGAACCAATCCAAGAAGTAAATGGTTGGGATTTAGCAGATGACCAAAAAACTCTTACCAAAACATTTTCAGATAATGCAACTGAAAAAGTTACGTTAGTGGACTTAGCAGGAAATGAAATAGCAACCCCTGTACAAGTGACAATTAATAATATTTATGCTACAGATCCAGTAATAGTTGGTATGTATGAGAAAGAAGAAATAACAATTGATAAAAGCTCTACAGGAAATATAAATTTACCAATCGTTACAGCAACAGATGCAAAAGGAGGAAGTGTAGCAGTTACCACTACCATTCAAAAACTTATCAATGAAGTAGACTTAGAAAACGTTACTGAAATTGATGTAACATCAAGAGGAACCTATAAAATTACTTATACTGCAACAGATGCTGCTGGAAATACTTCAACAGTAGAAAGAATTATACATGTTGTTTAAATAAGTTTATCAAAAATATGTAAATGTCTAATTAAAAAATAATATACCAAAAAGGTAAAAGATTATCGCTAAATATTAAAAAATAATTAATATTTAGAAGGTAATCTTTTATTTTTAAAATAACTATGATAGAATAACTATGCTAAAACAAGTATGTTAATAATCATTTGATTGCTTAATTGTACTACTAGTATTATTATAGATATGTTAGCATAATAAAAAATAGCCTCAAAACATAATTAAAAGAAGGGAATACAAAAATGAAACTAGCAAAAATAATATTACGGTATGTTATTTGTAATGTTAATAATCATATTAAGCATAATGGCTTATTATTGGATAGTAGACATACAAACCCAAGTACCACAAGAATTAAAACAAATCTGTGATCTAAAAACAGAAAAATTTATGGGACGAAACATATTTATTGTTACACCAAAAAATAAAGAAAAAACAGACAAAAGAATACTATATTTTCATGGTGGATCCTATGTAGCAGAGGCCACTAAACAGCATTGGGACTTCATCGAAAAAATCGTAAATGACACAGGAGCAACCGTCATCTTACCAGACTATCCCTTAACACCAAAATATAACTATAAAGACGTATTTAAAATGGTAACACCATTGTATCAAGAAATAATAGAAAGAGTTGACCCCAGCAATCTAATCATAATGGGAGACTCAGCAGGAGGAGGATTAGCCTTAGCATTAGAAGAAAAAGTAGGAAAGCAAAACCTGCCAATGCCAGCCAAAACCATATTAATCTCACCATGGCTAGACGTCAGACTAACCAATCCACAAATAGATGAAGTACAAAAAAATGATAAGCAACTAAACAAAGAAACCCTAAAATTAGCAGGAATTGCCTATTCAGGAGGAAGAGAAGAAGACAATAACACAGAAGAAGGAATCAATAGTTATCTAGTAAATCCCATAGAAGGAGACTTATCAAAACTTAAAAATGTAGTCATATTAACAGGAACCTATGACATCTTAAACCCAGACGTACATAGACTAAAACAAAAAGCAGAAGAAGTAGGAGTAACAATAGAAATCAAAGAATACGAACAAGCCACGCACATATGGATAATCGAAAAAAATAGCACACAAGAACTAGAAGAACAAGGCTATCAAGAAATCTTAAAACAACTTCAGTAACATATATCATTAAAATTAATATTGAATTAATATTGCAGACCTGTCCCCAAAAACACATTTTGGGGGAATTGGGGACAGGCCCTAAACACACAAAAAGGGGATAAAGTTCTTTTGGTAGGAAGTACCCCAAAAGACTCAAATGCAGTAATAATGCACAAAACACGAAAAAGTAAGAAGGCAGACCTGTCCCAAAAAACACATTTTGGGGGAATTAGGGTCTGTCCCCAAACACACATCGAGGGGGAAGTGGTGCCTGTCCCCAAACACACACAAGGAGAAAGAAAATGAGAAAGAAAAAAGAAAGTAAGTTAGATTGGAGAAGGCTGGATAATTCGGCAAAGATTTTTCCAATTTCTACTGGAAAGAAGTATAGTACAGTATTTCGTTTGTCTGCTGTATTAAAAGAAAAGGTAGAACCGAAAGTGTTAGAGGAGGCTGTTAAACAGGCTTTAGAGAAATACCAGTTTTTTAAGGTTAGGATGAAACAAGGACTTTTTTGGTATTATTTGGAGGATAATAATAAACTTCCTAAGGTAGAGGAGGAACAGGATTATCCTTGTCAATATATTGATAGCAGGCGTAATAATAATTATTTGTTTAAGGTTACGTATTTTGAAAATAAAGTGAATATTGATATTTTTCACTCTTTGACAGATGGAAATAGTGGAGCAACTTTTTTTAAGGAGATTATTTATACTTATTTGGAGTTAAGGTATAAAGAGGTATTGAGTGATGACCAAAGAAGAGTAAGAAAGATTGATTATGATTATGATGCTGAAGATAGTTATATGAAAAATTATGATAAAAAAGCGAAATCAAATGCTTCAGGAAAAAAAGCGTATGTGTTAAAAGGCAACAAAATACCGTTAGGAGCAATTAGTGCTATTCATGAGATTATAGATTTGGAGGGCTTGAAAAAGGAAAGTAAAAAGCATGGAGCGACAATTACACAGTATTTAACAGCAGTATTGTTAAATTGTATCTATCAAGAAAATTATATAAAAAATAAGGGGAAGAAACCAATTAAGATATGTATTCCTGTTAATTTGAAAAAGTATTTTCCTTCTAAGACTATGTCAAATTTCTTTTCTTATATTACGATTGAAGCTCAAATGAAAAAAGATGGTTTAGATACGTTTGAAAAGATGCTAGATTTTGTAAAAAGGGATTTTAGTAAAAGATTGACAGAGGAAGAAATAATAAAAACAATGTCTGCCAATGTAAAAATAGGAAATAATCCCTTTATTAGACCAATTCCTTTATTGATTAAAAAGGCAATTGTTCGTTTGAGTTATATTGAAATTAGAAAGTATACAACAACAACTTTTTCGAATATAGGAAGAATTGGTATGATAGGAAAATACAAGGATTATATTGATTACTTTTTAATGTTAATTGCACCAGAACCAGTGGAAAAAATAAAATGTTCTAGTTGTACCTTTGAAAATAAAGTGGTATTTACTTTTACGTCTATTTTACAAGACAATCGCATTGAAAAGAGATTTTATGAATTCCTAAAGGATAAAGGAATAAAAATACAAATAGAAAGTAATGGTGTTTTAGATGATATATCCAGAGAAAATTAAAGCTAAAAAGAGTAATAAAATTATAAAAATATTAATGTGTGTATCAATTGGAATAGCAATTATTTTACTATTAATTAATAAACTAACAACTCCAACCATTCCATGGGCAGCTCTTGCCAATGCTGGAATTTTATATAGTTGGGTAGTGGTGGTTTATTGTGTTAGAAAGAACATTAATCTAGCAGGTCATGTTTTGTTACAGCTAATAGCTCTTTCGATTTTGATGATTTATATTGATTATAAAATTGGTAGTAGAGGGTGGTCAATTAGTATAGCTGTTCCAATTATGATTATGATTGCTAATTTAACCATGTTGGTATTAACGATTGTTAGTTATAAAAAATATATGAAATATGTTATTTATCAGTTAATGATTGTTCTTTTTAGTATATTACCACTTATTTTTGTAACAAAGCATATTGTACAAAATCAAACTTTAAGTGTGATTGCAAGTGGTATTTCTGCTTTTAATTTTGTAATTTGTTTAATTTTATGTGCCAAAGATATCAAAGAGGAAATGGTAAGAAAGTTTCATTTTTAAACAATCGTATCCAAGAAATTGCAAAAAAGATACCAAAAGCAAGACTCATTTTTGGTATGTTTTTAAGGAGAAAATATGGTAAAACAGATAGAAACTAGTTTAGTGATAAGAAGAGAAAGTATATATGCTAAAATTAGAAGAAACTTATATGGTTTGATGTATGGAAAAGACTATAAGATGATACAAACATTGGATGTGCTAATAAGACCAAAAAGACCAAATGGTAAAATAATTATTCCAAAAGAAATAGGAAAGGACATTACGAAATATGAAAAATATAAAAGATTATAGTATGGAACAATTAAAAGAAGAATTAAAAGAATTGGGAGAAAAACCTTTTCGAGCTGAGCAAATATTCAAGTGGTTATATGAAGAAACCGTGCAATCATTTGATGAAATGACGAATTTATCGTTAGAATTAAGAGAAAAATTGAAAAAGAATTATAGTATCTGTAATTTTAATATTTTAAAAAAACAAGAGTCAAAAGATGGTACAATAAAATATTTGTTAGATGTTTTAGATGGAAATGCTATTGAGACAGTTTTGATGCGATATCATCATGGTAATAGTATTTGTGTATCTTCTCAAATTGGCTGTAAAATGGGTTGTAAATTTTGTGCCTCTACAGGAATTAATTTTATTAGAAATTTAACGTGTGGAGAAATTGTAGAACAAATTATACGAGTTGAACAAGATGTAGGGCAAAGAGTTTCAAATGTAGTGTTTATGGGGATAGGAGAGCCTTTGGATAATTATGACAATGTTGTAGGTGCTATTCGATTGATTAATCACCCAAAGGGATTAAATATAGGAGCAAGACACATTAGTATATCAACTAGTGGATTGGTTCCCAAAATCTATCAACTTGCGGACGAAAATATTCAGTGTACATTGTCCATTTCTTTGCATGCAACTAATAATGAAAAAAGAAGTAGTATGATGCCAGTTAATAAAACTTATCCAATTGAAGAACTATTACAGGCTTGTAAAGATTACATAGCAAAAACGAATCGAAGAATATCTTTTGAATATGCTTTGGCAAAAGATAATAATGATAATTTAGAAGATGCAAAACAACTAGTAAAACGATTAAAAGGTATGTTGTGCCATGTGAATCTAATACCAATTAATAAGATTGAAAATGGTCAGTTTGATAAAAGTTCAAATGAAAATATTATGAGGTTTCGAGATTACTTGAATGAACATGGAATTGTGGCAACAATTCGAAGGGAACTAGGTTCTGATATTGATGCTGCTTGTGGACAATTGAGAAGAAAAAATTTGTAAATTGCAAAGTTGGTAAAACTTAAGCAAGGCATATCTTCTTTTACCTATCCCTCCCTCCTTTTCTTTCGAAAAATTTCTAGCTTGGTATAACTAGGATAAGATACTATAATTTTAGAAATAGAATGAATTGAAAGTAATTGAAATAGAAATTCTTAATTTATTTTATGGAAAATGTTCAAACTTGTTTTGAAAGGGTGCCATAAAATGGATTTAGAATTTCTTTGAAAATTACTTGAACGAATTCTATTTCTAAAATTATAGTATCTTATCCTAGTTATACCAAGCTAGAGATTTTTCGAAAGAAAAGGGGGGGAAGGAACAGGTAAAAGGAAGATATGCCTTGCTTAAGTTTTACCAATTTTGCATCTTGCTATTTTTAATTAGATATAGTAAAATAGACGAGAAAAGGAGAGACAAAATGTTAATAGATGATATAAAAGAAATGTTGCCATTTGCTAACAAAATAAAAGTATATGCTTTTGTGGGACCTTCTGGGACAGGTAAAAGTTACAGAGCCCAAATGGTAGCAGGAGAAAAGGATACACATTTTATTATAGATGATGGATTGTTAATAAAAGATAATGAAGTAATAGCAGGAGAATCTGCCAAAAAAGCTTCAACTAAAGTAGCTACCGTTAAACATGCTCTTTTTTATGAAGATGAGGAAAAAGAAGAAATTATAAAAGCTTTAAAGAAATATAAACCACAAAGTATTTTAATTTTAGGAACATCAGATGGAATGGTACAAAAAATTGCAGCCAATCTTGGCTTGCCAGAGATTTCAGATACCACTTATATAACAGATGTAGCAACAGAAGCAGAGATGCAAACAGCAAGAAAAATTAGAGTAACAGAAGGAAAACATGTTATACCTGTACCAACATTTGAAATAAAGAAGGATTTTTCAGGCTATTTATTAGATCCTCTTCAAATATTTAAATCCAAAGGAAAAGGCAAGCAACCTTATATATCAGAAAAATCAATTATAAGACCAACTTTTAGTTACATGGGAAGATTTACAATTTCTGATTTGGTATTTAGACAAATTGTAGAATATTTGGCTATACAGACGCCAACCATTTACAAGATTTTAAAAACAAGAGTAGAAAACTATGGTGATGGTGCTAAAATTTATATGGAAGTTACCATTATGTATGGTTATAATGTAATGGAAGGTTTAAAAGATTTTAAGGAAAAAGCTAGAAAAGAAATCGAGAAATTAACAGCTATGAATGTTGTAGAATTAGATGTGGTGGCGAAAAATATTTATGTTCCAGAAATAAGCAATTAGGAGGAAAGTAAAATGATTGTTGCAATTGATGGACCAGCAGGAGCTGGAAAAGGAAGTGTTACCAAACAAGTTGGAGAAAGACTAGGATTAATTAATATTGATACAGGAGCGATGTTTCGTTGTGTTACATTAAATATATTGCAAAAAGGCATCAATTTGGAAGAAGAAAATAAAATAAAAGAAGTATTAGATAAAATTCATATTGATTTAAAAGAAAATGGAAAAGTCTTTTTAAATGGAAAAGATGTTAGTAAACAAATACGAGAAGATGAAGTAAACCATATGGTGTCTCCAGTTTCTGTTATTCCTATGGTAAGAAAAAAGCTTTTGGAACTTCAAAGACAAATGGCTAAAGGGAAAAATGTTATTATGGAAGGACGAGATATTGGAACTGTTATCTTTCCAAATGCAGATGTAAAGATTTATTTGGATGCTACAGCACAAGAAAGAGCAAGAAGGAGAGTTAAACAAAATCAAGAAAATGGAATCGATTGTTCTTATGAAGAAGTTTTAAAAAGTATTATGGAGCGAGACCAAAAAGATGCAACACGTGAAATAGCACCATTAAAACAAGCAGAGGATGCTATTTATTTGGATTCAACAAATTTATCAGTTGAAGAAACAGCAGACGAAATTATAAAAATTATTAAAACAAAAGCTTACTAATAATAGAAAAGGTATTCTAACTGTTAAAAACTGTTCCCCTATCAATTATCCTAAATAAGGAGAACAGTGAATTGAAAGTAATTGAAGTAGAAATTCTTCATTCATTTTATGGAAAATGTTCAAACTTGTTTTGAAAGGGTGCTATAAAATGGATATAGAATTTCTATGAAAATTACTTGAACGAACGGTTTCCCCTTATTTAGGATAATTGATAGGGGAATAGTCTAACAAAAAGAGTACAATTTTAGATAAATTAAAGGAGTAAAACCATGAAAACAACATTTCAAGCAATTGTAAAATGGATCGTAAGAGGAGCCATCTATTTATGGTGTAAAATCTATTATAGAGTAGAAATTATAGGATTAGAAAACATTCCCAAAGAAGGACCACTTATCTTTTGCGGAAACCATAGAACCTATTTAGATCCACCATTAATGGTAGCAACAGCTAAAAGAGATATGCGTTTTTTAGCCAAAGACGAATTAGCCCAAAATCCATTTTTAAATTTTTTAGGTTGGGTATTTGAAGCCATTCACGTAAAAAGAGATGAAAAAGATGTAACAGCCATAAAAGAATCACTAAAAGCATTAAAAAATGGGCAATGTATAGCCTTATTTCCAGAAGGTACGAGAAATGGTTTAGAAAAAGGGAAGAAACTAAAAGATGGAGTAGCCTTTTTTGCAGTAAGAAGTGGTGCAAAAGTGGTACCATGTGGCATAAAAGGAGGAACCAAAGAAAATAAAAAAGTTACTATTACCTATGGAAAGCCATTAGACTATAGCCAATATAAAGGAAGTAAAGACAAAGAAATTTTAGATACCATAACAGAAGAAATTATGGAAAATATCATAGAATTGACAAAATAAAAGAATAGGTGTATAATTTTATAAGTTTTTAAAAGAGAAAAGAGGACTGGAAGACAGTCCTTTCTATATTGAAAGAAGGAGTGTTTTCTAGTTTCTTTAAAAATAAAAAAGGGGTAATAAAAATGAACAATGAAAAAATAAGAAATATTGCAATTATTGCACACGTAGACCATGGAAAAACTACATTAGTAGATGCCTTGTTAAGACAAAGCCATATATTTAGAGAAAATGAGCAAGTACAAGAAAGAGTCATGGATTCCAATGATCAAGAAAAAGAAAGAGGAATTACCATACTTTCTAAAAATACATCTGTTATGCATGATGATGTAAAAATAAACATTGTAGATACACCAGGTCATGCCGATTTTGGGGGAGAAGTAGAAAGAGTTTTAAAAACAGTAGATGGTGTTTTACTATTAGTAGATGCTTTTGAAGGTGCTATGCCTCAAACAAGAGAAGTTTTGAAAAAATCTTTAGGTTTAGGATTAAAGCCAATTGTTGTTATCAATAAAATTGATAGACCAGGTGCAACACCTGAAAAGGTAGTAGACCAAGTAATTGAATTATTTATTGAATTAGATGCTACAGATGAACAACTAGATTTTCCAGTAGTATATGCCTCTGCTAAAAATGGAATTGCTAAAATGGACTTAAAGGATGAAACAGAGGATTTAAGTTGCTTATTTGAAACCATGATAAATACCATTCAAGCACCAGATTGTGATGAAGAAGGACCTGCTCAAATGCTAGTGTCTAATATTGATTATGATGATTATGTAGGAAGAATTGCAGTAGGAAGAATTGAAAGAGGCGTTATTACAACTGGTATGCCTGTATCTATTTGTGGAAAAGAAGATAAAATTACACAAGGAAGAATTGCAAAAGTATATACTCATGTTGGATTAAATAAAGTGGAAGTAGAAGAAGGAAAAGCAGGAGATATTATTGAATTAGCAGGACTTGCTGATATTAACATAGGAGATACAGTTTGTGATTTTAATCATCCAGAAAAAATTCCATTTGTAGATATTGATGAGCCAACTGTTTCGATGACGTTTAGTGTAAATAATGGGCCTTTTGCAGGAAAAGAAGGACAATTTATTACTTCTAGACACATTAGAGACAGATTATTTAAAGAACTAGAAAAAAATGTATCATTAAGAGTAAAAGAAACTGAATCACCAGATTCTTTTGACGTATCTGGAAGAGGAGAATTACATTTATCTGTTTTAATCGAAACGATGAGAAGAGAAGGATTTGAACTTTTAGTTTCTAGACCAAAGGTAATTATCAAAGAAATAGATGGAGTAAAATCAGAACCAATTGAAAGACTAGTTGTTAATGTTCCAGATGACTGTGTAGGAAATGTTATTGAAAAGTTAGGAAGAAGAAAAGCTGAAATGGTAAATATGGAACCAGCAGAATCTGGTCACACTAAAATTGAGTTTAAAATACCAGCAAGAGGGCTAATTGGTTATCGAACAGAATTTTTAACAGACACCAAAGGAGAAGGAACCATGAATCATATTTTTGATTCTTATGAACCATTTAAAGGAGATATTCAAGCTAGGGTTAGAGGAACAATTGTAGCTTTTGAAAATGGAAAATCAGTAACATATGGATTATATAATGCACAAGATAAAGGTGATTTATTTATTGGTCCTGGTGTAGAAGTTTATGAAGGAATGATTGTAGGATTAAATTCTAGGGGAGAAGATTTGGCTATTAATGTTTGTAAGGAAAAACATTTAACGAATACAAGAGCATCTGGCTCAGATGAGGCACTTCGTTTGGTTCCACCAATTCAAATGTCTTTGGAAAAGGCAATTGAATTTATTCAAGATGATGAGTTAGTAGAAGTTACGCCACAATCCATTCGTTTGAGAAAAAAGATACTAGATAGCAAAGAAAGAGAAAGAGCCAATAGACGTTAATAAAAATTTTAAGATTATAAAGACTAAATTTGAATAGTTAATACTTTTGTTAACTTAAATCTTATAAAAAAATAGAAAATAGCTTAGGGTCAAGCTAATTTTCAAAGAAATTCTAATAAAGGGAGGACAAATGAATCAACAAGAGTTAGAAAAAGTAAAAGAAAAAGCCTTAGAAGAACATATTCCCATTATTATGGACGACACATTAGAAGTTATGGAACAATATTTAACCAACATGAAACCAAAAAGGATTTTAGAAATAGGTACAGCAGTTGGTTATTCAGCTATGTGTTTTACAACATTTTTAGCAGAAGACGGAAGAATTGATACGATAGAAAGAGAAGAAGAAAGAGTTAAGCAAGCAAAAGAAAATATCAAGAAAGTTGGTGTAGAAGATAAAATTTGTATTTATGAAGGTGATGCAGTTGAGATTTTACCAACTTTTAATCAAAAATATGATGTTGTTTTTATTGATGCAGCAAAAGGAAAATATCCTTTTTTCTTAAAACAAGCCCTAAGAATGATTGAGCCAAATGGCATAATTTTTGCAGACAATATTTTATACAAAGGATATGTGCTAAGTGATTATAATAAACACAAACAACGTACAGCTGTTAGAAATTTAAGAGAATATATTAAAGAAGTTAGCCAAAATCCAAATCTTGAAACTGAAATTTTAGAAGTTGGAGATGGATTGGCGATTAGTAAAATAAAAAATAAAGTGGTTCCAGTGTTATAGACATTGGAATCACTTTATTTTTATAGAATGTAATTTATTTATAGTATTTTATTTTTATAATCGAAATTTTAAATGTATTTGTAATTGTTAGTAATCATATGAAAAATAAATGATAAATTTTAAGCACCTCTTGATAGTTCAGAATCTTCTTTCTTATTTTTATCCGTATTTCTAAGTTTTTCAGCAAATGAATAAATATTTTTGTGAGAAATATCTTTTGGTAACTTATTGGCTACTTCATCATGTTCTTTTACAATTTGTAAACAAGCACGCATATAGTCACTACATTTTTGGGGAGGATTATCAATAATTTGTTCTAATTTTCGAATAAGTAAATCTCTTAAACAAGTATTAGAGTCTCTTTTTCTTAAAACTTCTGCAAATTCACCAATTATTTTTTTATGATGAATACCTGCTGTTGTATAAGAGGTATGACCAGAACCACATACATTCATATAAGGAGATAAAGATAAGGCAGTGGAAAGTAAGTATTCATCAGTATTAACACGAAAAGGTATAACTTTTTTATTAGCTATTAATTCTTGTAATTTATCAGAATTAATGGAATGATTAGAATCGTATACTTCATTTGGGAGGTGGTCGGGTAATATTTGCATTTTTTGTTTTATTTTAATGTGTTTCATCATTTCACGATATTTTTCTGATTCTAAAAAAGCTTTACCAGTAGGTGTTTTTAAGAAGAGTTGTTTTTCTTCTTCTGTTTTAAAATCAGGAATGGCATAAGGAGAGATTAATTTATCAGCAGAAATATTGTCCAAAATATCTAAGTAGTAAGAAAGTTCATGTTCGTCATTTGGGTCAACTAATTCAAAGAAATTTTTGATATCTATTTGTTTACCATTTAATCCACTATGATAAGCACTACCTTTTGTGGCAGCATAGTAAGCTTTATTAGACTGAGCTTGTAATTCAACAGGACCAAAAGGTGTGTCAATATTATAATAGATGGCTTGGAAAGCATTTTGTTTTAAAGGTTCTTTATCCCATTTAGAATTTGCTTGCATGGCATTTTTTACAAGAGGAGAATTTAAAACCACTGGTAAGGTTTTTCTTAAAATGGCAAAATGTAATTTATCATCCAATCTAGAACGAAAGTCGTTTGAAAGGAGAATAAGATCCGATAGTTCTTCTTCTGAAATAATAGTTGGAAAATTATCATTTTCTAAAAAATAGGTATATTGATAAAGAGTATCTTCATAAAGTTGTATAAAAGGATTTTTAGGTTTTCTTTCATCTGTAAATTCTTCAGGAGTAAGTTCAATAATTTTAGCTAATAAATTTATTTTTTTTTCGTAAAATTCTTTTACATTATGAATAGGAGAACGCAAATAAGAATCTACCTCATCAGCAAATTTATGATTTTCACAAGAAAGTTGATATAATTTTGAAATTTCAGGGTCAGAAAATAATTCTTCAAATTCTTCTGAGCTAGGAAGAGAATGATTAATATCATTTAACACTATTTTTAAGCCAGAAATATCTTTTATAATTTCAGAAGTATCAAAATCATCTTTTGAATCAATATCTTCCATATAATTGGTAAATTCTTTTTGAATATTTTTGATATAACTAATATCACTTTTGGTTCGAAATGGAATGTAAATGCTAAGTCTAGGATATAGTTCTTTATAAGTTAAATAGATAGCAGCAGCTAAATAGCATAAATATTCTCTATTTTCAAAAGATTGATTTTTTTCAAATTCATCTAGTAAATCGAACATTTTATTTTCTAAATCAATTTGTTCTGGATTGGTATATTTTAGATTCTTTTTAAATTTATTTTCAGCCATAAGTCCTCCTAATTTGTAGTTTTATGTAATTATATTTTACCATAATAAAAAATAAAATTCAAATAGGGTCTTGAAATTTTATTGACAATTCATTAGAATGCTTATATAATTTATCAAAAACAAAGAGAAAATGGGAGAAAAAAATGAAAAAAATAGAATTATTAGCACCAGCAGGATCCTTTGAAAAAGCAAAAATAGCCTATCTTTATGGAGCTGATGCAGTGTATTGTGGAACTTCTTCTTTATCATTAAGGGCAAGAGCAGATATGAAAGATGATGACTTAGAAAAAACGATAAAATATGCACACCAGATAGGAAAAAAAGTATATGTAACATTAAATATTTTTGCTTGGGATGAAAAATATGATGAAATAATAAAAATGGCGAAAAAATTAGAAGAACTAAAACCAGATGGCATCATTGCAGCAGATGTAGGAGTCATTGAAACATTAAAAAAACAAGCACCTTCTGTTCCAATTAATATTAGTACACAAGCCAATATTATAAGTTTACAGGATTGTAATTTTTGGTATCAAAATGGAGCTAAAAGGGTCATTATGGCTAGAGAAATGAACAAAAAACAATTACAATACATCATGGAAAATAAGCCAAAAGACTTAGAAGTAGAAATTTTTGTACATGGAGCAATTTGTTTTGCTTTTTCAGGAAGATGTTTTTTAAGTGATTTCTTATCTTGTAGAAGTGCTAATTTAGGAGATTGTGTACAAAGTTGCCGTTGGTCCTATAATTTATATGCAGAAGAAAAAAATAATCCTGGCGAATATATGCCAATTGAAACAGATGAACATGGGACTAGTATTTTTTCTTCTAAAGATTTGTGTTTAATTAAGGAATTGCCAGAGATTATTGAAATGGGAATAGATAGTTTAAAAATAGAAGGAAGATTGAAAACAGAATATTATATAGCAAGTGTAATAAATGCTTATCGAAATGCGATTGATGATTATGAAAAAAATCCTCAAACTTATGATTATAATAAATATTTAAAAGAGTTAGAAAAAGTAAAAACAAGAGGCTTAACAACTTTTTATTTTAATGATAGAAAAAATAAAGATATTCAAGAATATAGTGGCAGACAGTATAATGAAAATTATGAATTTGGTGGAAAAGTTGTGACTTATTCAGAAGAAAAATCTATTATAGAAATTAGAAATAAACTACAAGTAGGAGATGTGTTGGAAATCATTGTTCCAAACAAAATAGAACCTTATGAATTTAAAATTAAGCAATTGTGGAAGGATGAAACTAATGAGGAGATTATGGCGGTAAGTCCACGGTGTAAAGGGACAAAAGGTTAAGATGAGATTGCCAATTAAGTGTGAACAAGATTGGATTATTAGAAGGAAAAAATAAAGTTTTGTAAGTTGATAAATAAGAATGGAAAAAATTTGAATTTTTTTATGAAATATGTTATAATATAAAATATCAAAGCCTAAGGAGGTTGGCATATGAAAGTTACTGTTAAGAACAAGACTTACAAAGTAGTGTCAAGAGGATATCGGAGCTGGGAAGAGGCGGAAAAGGATGTTCCTAGAAAATTTCGAAGGAGAGGAAGTACAACGTACTATGATAAGAAAACTGAAAAATGGTACGTGATAGCTCCAGAATAGCAGTATCCGGGAAAAGGGAATGTTTTACGACATTTCCCCTTTCCCTTTTATATGAAAATTAATACAAATTACAAAAAAAGTCTTTTTGTAATTTAGTGTTGGCTTTCTAGTAAAGAAGCAACAATAAAACCGTAGTATGCAAGATAAAATACCAATTATCACGTCAAGAGAAGATGAAAAGGTAGGCAATAAAACAAAAATAGAACCAACCGTAAAACCAATTATACAATAAAAGGTAGGACCATAAAAACGAGTTAGTAAAAAATTTGTTAATTTTAGAAAGCAAAATCCACCAATAATAACGCCAATAAGAATGGGAATTAAAACAGGAAAATGTAAGGTAGAAACAGAAGAAAGATAAATAGGGTAAATACCCAATAGCATCAGAATAATGGTACTACTAACACCTGGTACAACAATTCCAATAGACATCAAAAATCCACCTAAAACAAGATATAGAAAACTGGCATTTTCTAAAGTTTGAATGGCTACAATGTTTTCCCCAAAAATACAGCTAATACCAATTATAAGGGCAAACAAAAAGAAAAACCAGTAACAGGGCTTAAAGGTTTGCTTTTTATTAATTTCTTTTAATAAGGCAGGGATACTTCCTAAAATTAGTCCAATAAAAATGGATTTTGTTTGGATGGGGAATTGATAAAGAGAGTAGTTTAAAAGATTGCCAAATAAGACAATTCCAATTCCAGCACCGATAACAAGGGGAAAAAGAAATTTTAAGTTAGTTTTTACATCATTAAAAAAGTTTAAAATACTATCAATTAATTTTTCGTATAATCCAAAAATAACACAAAATACACCACTGCTAATTCCTGGAAGAATGGCTCCACTACCAATGGCAATTCCTTTTAAAGTGTCTAATAAAAATTTCATGATATACACCTCATTTAATTGTATGAGTAAAGAAAAATTACATGATAAATTTTTATTTAATAGGCTTATTAATTTGATGCTGCCCAAGAAAAAAATAGATTCTAAAAAAAGAAAAACAGTTCGTTCAAGTAATTTTCATAGAAATTCTAACATTATTTTATGGCACCCTTCCACGCCAAAGGCGTGAACTCTTTCCATAAAATAATGAATAATTTCTACTTCAATTACTTTCAATTCACTGTTTTTCTTTTTTTAGAATTTATTTTTTTCTTGGGCAGCGTGCTAAATAAGAAGAATAAAATTCATTTATATTTGTTTGTACTGAGAGGTCAGTTCAATCGTTTTTTGAGTAAATTTATGATATAAATATAAAATAATCCATAACAAACGAGGAGAAATTTATGAGTGAAAGACAATATATAAAAATAACAGACTTAAAAGACATGTTAAAAAAATCTGGTAAACAATATGCAGATAAAATAGCCTATCAAATCAAAACGAAAGAAGGAAACTATCAATATATAACCCATAAAGAAGTACGCCAAAAAATTGACGCTTTAGGAACAGCCTTAGTTGAAATGGGGCTAAAAGACAAAAGAATAGCAGTAATAGGAGAAAATCGATGGGAATGGGAAATTGCCTATTTATCTATTGTATGTGGAACAGGCACAGTTGTTCCATTAGATAAATCTTTACCAGAAAATGAGCTAAAAAATTTAATTGAGCGTTCAGAAGTAGAAGCTATTTTTTATACTAAAAAATATGAAACCATATTAGAAAATGCGAAAAACGAAGGAATTGGTCAATTAAAACATCTTATATCAATGGACTTAGAGCAACATACAAAAGGAATTTATGCACAAAAAGAATTAATTGAAAAAGGAGAACAATTAATTAAACAAGGAAACCAAGAATTTATAAAGGCAAAAATTGATCATGAAAAAATGAGTATCATGTTATTTACATCAGGAACTACGTCAGCTTCCAAAATTGTAGCATTATCCCATAAAAATTTATGTTCTAACTTAATGGATATTGCATCTATTTTAGACGTGGATTGTGAAGATGTATTTTTATCTTTTTTACCATTGCATCATGTATTTGAGTGTACAGTGGGCTTTTTATTTGCTTTATACAAAGGAGCCAAAACCGTTTTTTGTGATGGAATTAGGCACATTCCAGAAAATATGAAAGAATACAAAGTTTCTGTTATGGCATCTGTACCAGCAATTTACGAAAGAATTTTTAAAATGATACGAAAACACATAGAAAACCAAGGAAAACTAGAGGAAATTTTACAAAAGGAAGAACAATATAAAAATCATTCAATGGAAGAAAAAAGAAAAGTATTTCAAGAAATTCATGATATGTTAGGTGGCAATATCAAACTTTTAATTAGTGGAGCAGCCAGTTTAGACTCCAAAATTGAAGAAAAGTATCGATTGCTAGGATTAAATATAGTACAAGGATATGGTTTAACAGAAACCTCACCAGTTATTGCCATTGGAACCAATCAACATTATAAATTAGGATCAATTGGAAAATGTGTGCCAAGTGTAAAAGCAAAAATAATTAATACTAATCAAGAAGGAATTGGTGAATTAATTGTACAAGGCCCCAATATCATGTTAGAGTATTTTGGAAATCGAATGGATACCAAAAAAGCATTGGTAGATGGCTGGTTCTATACAGGAGATTTAGCCAAAATTGATGATGAAGGCTATATTTTTATTTGTGGAAGAAAGAAAAGTGTAATTGTTTTAAAAAATGGTAAAAATATTTTTCCAGAAGAAATGGAAAACTTAATCAATCGAATTGAAGGAATAGAAGAATCTTTTGTCTTTGGTAAACAAATGTCTGAAGATAAAAATGATATCAAAATTTTTGCTAAATTAGTTTATAATCAAGAAATTATAGAAAATACCTATAAAGTACATGGCGAAGATGAAATTTTTGGAGCAATTAATGAAAAAATAAAAGAAATCAATAAAATGATGCCACATTATAAGGCTATAAAGGGAATTGTATTAACACAAGAACCTTTGATAAAAACAACGACCAATAAAATAAAAAGACAACAAAATTTAGAACAAATGAGAAAAGAGGAAATGGTATGCAACTAAGGAATTTGACAACAAAAATAATAGGAAAGAAAGTAATATTTTATGAGCAAATTGATTCAACACAATTAGAAGTTTGGAGAAGAATTGAAAAAAATAATATCCAAAATGGAACCATTATTTTAGCAGATAAACAAACAAATGGCAAACGGAACACATGGTAGAAAATGGTATACAGATGAAAATAATAATATTGCTTTTTCATTGTTCTTACAAGCTAATTGTCAAATTAGTCAATTAGAAAACTTAACCCTTATGATTGCCGAAACGATAGTAGAAGTGTTTGAAAATTTGTATGATATAAGCCTTACCATAAAATTTCCAAATGATTTGGTATACCAAGGAAAAAAATTAGGTGGCATTTTAACACAAACGAAGTTACAAGGTGAGTTGGTAAAATATATTGTAATTGGGATAGGTATGAATACGAATCAAGAGAATTTTGAAGAAGAAATAAGAAAAATTGCTACATCTATTAAAAAAGAGTTTAAAATTGAAATAAATAATCAAAAAGTAATAACAAAGTTTTGTAATTTATTTGAACCTAAAATTAAAAATTATTGTAACCTATTTTAGAAAAAATAATAGAAACTTTTTATAACAGAATTTAGTAGAAGATAATGATTAATTATAAAGAATGATTTAAAAAGAAAAATAGATAGTTTCGTAATTTTTATAGAAATTCTTGTAAACTTAGTTAGGAAAGGAAGAAAGTAAAATGAAATTAGGATTTTTGTTTCCGGGTCAAGGTTCCCAAAGTATTGGAATGGGTCAAGACTTATATGAAAAATATGAAATTGTAAAAGAAGTATATAAAAAAGTACAAGAATTAACAGGAGTAGATATTGCCCAAATTACGTTTAAAGGGGAAGAAGAAGTATTAAATGAAACAAAACATACACAGTTAGCCATTTTGACAATGAGTTTGGGAATTTTGGAAATTTTAAAACAGCATAATATTTATGCAGAAGTTACTAGTGGACTAAGTTTAGGGGAATATGCTGCTCTTATTTGCAGTCAAGCTATTTCTTTTGAAGAAGGTGTGAAATTAGTTCAAAAAAGAGGACAATATATGCAAAATTTAGCTCCAAAAGGTGAATGGCTAATGGCTGCTATTATGGGTATGAATGAAGAAGAAGTAAAAGAGATTTGCCAACAAGTAACAAAAGGATTTGTAGTTCCTGCTAATTTTAATACAACTGGACAAATTGTTATTTCTGGAGAAAAACAAGCAGTTGAACAAGCAGAAGAAGTGGCCAAACAAAAGGGTGTAAAAAAAGTAAAGATATTAAAAACAGCAGGACCTTTTCACACTGAAAAATTAATAGAGGCATCTAAGGCATTAAGAAAAGAGCTAGAAGGTGTAACAATTCATGACTTTACTATACCAGTTGTTAAAAACTTAGATGGAAGGCTTTATAACAAACTAGAGGATGTGAAAGATATTTTGGCTAGACATATCATTTCTCCAGTTAGGTTTTCAAATAGTTTAGAAACGATGCTAAATATGGGAGTCGATACTTTTGTTGAAATTGGTCCACGGAAAAACATTATCAGGATTTGTAAAACGATTCGATACCAATAAAGAGGTTACTATTCTAAATATTAACAATGTAGAAAGTTTGGAAAAGGTATTGCAAATGTTGGCTAAATAGAAGTTAAAAATAGATAAATTTTTGGATTAAAATAATAGGGAAGTAGGCGGTAAAAAAATCAGCCAAGTAATCTTAAAGAAGAGGTATTTTTAAGTTTATAGATTAAAATCATAAAAGGAGATTGAAAAAATAATGAATAAAGTAGCATTAATTACAGGAGCAACAAGAGGTATTGGAAGACAAATAGCCATTACTCTTGCCAAAGAAGGTTATGATATTGCTCTAAATTATCGTAAAGAAAATGAAGATTTAGAAAATACGAAAAAAGAAATAGAAGAAAATAAAGTTAAGTGTTTTGCTGTTAAGGGAGATGTTTCTAATTTTGAAGATTGTGAAAAAATAGTGAAACAAGTAATCGAAAATTTTGGAAAAATAGATGTGTTAGTTAATAATGCTGGAATAACAAAAGATATGTTATTAATGAGAATGAAAAAAGAGGATTTTGAACAAGTTATTGATATTAATTTGGTGGGGACTTTTAATGTGACAAAAAATGTTATTAATCATATGTTAAAAGCTCGTACTGGCAGGATAATTAATATTTCTTCTGTAGTAGGTGTTTCTGGCAATGCAGGACAAACAAATTATTCGGCATCAAAGGCAGGCATGATAGGATTTACTAAAAGTTTGGCAAAAGAGGTTGCATCAAGAGGTGTTTTGGTAAATGCAGTGGCACCAGGATTTATTGAAACAACTATGACAGAGGTTTTGAAAGATGAGATAAAAGAGGAAATAGCTAAAGGAATTCCCCTAAAACGAATGGGAACGCCACAAGATGTGGCTAATGTTGTAAAATTTTTGTGTTCAGAAGATAGTTCGTATATGACAGGGCAAGTCTTACAAGTAGATGGTGGTATGTTAATGTAAAAACAAATTGAAAGGAAAAAGCCCCTACACCTTCAGAGGGTAGGGACTCTTAAACAAGTTCTAAGGAATTGGTGGCACCCATATATTAGCAACTGTAATTTGATAGGATGGAGTGAAGGTTTTATTCATAGTAATTTCTCCTTCAATTCCCAAATCGTTTAAAATTGCAAGGGCAGTTTGTGTTTCATAGGTAGAACCTGTTGACTGAATGATAAAATTGTTGGGAATGGTTCTGTTGTAGAAAACTTGTCCCACAAGTTGGCTAAGAATATCCAACTTGCTACCTTTTAATGGGTCACTGCTTTGGTCGATGGTGTCCCGAAGGGCAATTGCCCTTTCAAAAAAATCTTTCATACTGATACCTCCTTGGTATTTTTATGTAAATAGTATATCATAAATTTGAAACAAATACAATAGAAAGGAATAGAAAGATGGAAAAAAGAGTTGTTATTACAGGTTTAGGAGCTATTACTCCGATTGGAAAAAATGTAGGAGAAACATGGAAAGGAATTCAAGAAAAAAAATGTGGAATTGACAAAATTACCTTATTTGATACAACTAATTTTAAAACAAGTTTAGCAGCAGAGGTAAAAGAATATGATGCAACAAAATATTTTGAAACAAAACAAACGAAACGATTAGATAGAAGTTCACAATTTGCCATTATAGCAGCAAAAGAAGCATTTCAAGATAGCGGTTTAACAGAAGAAAACACCGATTTTGAAAGAGTGGGTGTATTTATCAGTTCTGGTATTGGAGGATTAAAAACTCTTCAAGAACAATGTGAAGTTAATTGCATAAAAGGAAATAATCGAGTGTCACCAATGTTTATTCCTATGACAATTGCCAATATGCCAGCTGGAAATGTTGCCATTGAGTTAGGAGCAAAAGGAGAGTCAATTTCGATTGTTACAGCTTGTGCCTCTTCTACTCATGCAATTGGGGAGGCTTATAAAACCATTCAATATGGTTCAGAAGATGTGATACTAGCAGGTGGAACAGAGGCATCTATTTGTGAAGTTGGTATGGCAGGTTTTGAAAATATGAAAGCATTATCAAGTAGCAAAAATAAAAATAGAGCAAGTATTCCATTTGACAAGGAAAGAAGTGGGTTTGTCATGGGAGAAGGAGCAGGTGTTTTAGTATTAGAAGAATTAGAACATGCTAAAAAAAGAGGAGCTAACATTTATGCAGAAGTAATTGGTTATGGAGCTACTTCAGATGCTTATCATATTACTTCACCAGCACCAAATGGAGAAGGTGGAGCAAGAGCCATGAAAAGAGCGATAGAAGACGCCAATATGAAACCTGAAGAAATTGACTATATTAATGCACATGGTACATCGACTTATTTAAATGATTCTTGTGAAACAATGGCAATTAAATCAGCTTTAGGAGAAGCAAGCAAAAAGGTAATGGTAAGTTCAACAAAAGGAAATATTGGTCATTTATTAGGAGCAGCAGGAGGGGTAGAGGCAATTTTTTGTGCCAAAGCAATTGAAAATAATATAATTCCTCCTACTATTCATTATGAGGTAAAGGATGAGGAATGTGATTTAGATATTGTGCCAAATGAAGTAAGAAAGGCAGAAGTTAAAGTTGCTATGTCAAATTCTTTAGGTTTTGGTGGTCATAATAGTAGCATTATTTTAAAAAAGTTTGAAAAATAGTAAGTGTAAAATGATTTTAACAAAACAAGGCTAAGAAGGAAGGTAAGATTATGGAATATGAAAAAATAAAACAATTAATGGAAGATATGGGAAATTCAAAATTGACATCTATTGATATTGATTTTCCAGATGGTACTAAGATTCGTATGAAAAAAGAAATAAACGAAGTGATAGTAGAAAATTTACCAACCAAACAATTGGTAAAAAAGGATGATATAAAAGATATTAAAATTGAAAATGAACAAGAAATGAAAGAAGAGGAAAAGGGAAATGTTGTAAAATCTCCTATGGTTGGAACTTTTTATGCCAAGTCTTCTCCTGATAGTGAACCTTATGTGACAATTGGTCAAAAAGTGAAAAAGGGCGATGTTCTTTGTATTATTGAGGCTATGAAATTAATGAATGAAATAGAGTCTGAGTTTGATGGAGAGATTGTAGAAATTTTAGTAAAAGATGAAGAAACCGTTGAATATGGTAAGCCATTGTTTGTTATAAAATAGATTTAGCTGGCGGTAGATATTAAAATTACGTAATTATATCACAAATTAAACATAAAATCAAAGAAAGAAGTGAAAATATGTTAAACAAAAATCAAATTAAAGAAATCATACCACAAAGAGAACCATTTTTAATGATAGACGAAGTAGAAGAATATAAGCCAGGAGAAAGTGCCATAGCCTATAAACAAGTAAGAGAAGAAGAATGGTATTTTAAAGGGCACTTTCCAGGAAATCCAATCATGCCAGGAGTACTAATTACAGAAAGTTTGGCACAAACAGGAGCAATAGCCATACTTAGTTTAGCAGAAAATAAAGGAAAAAATGCTCTATTTGGCGGAATTGACAAAATGAAATTTAAAAAAATGGTAGTACCAGGAGACACCTTAAAATTAGAAGTAAAAATTATCAAACAAAAAGGACCAATTGGAGTAGGAGAAGCAATTGCAACTGTGGAGGGAAAAATAGTAGCAAAAGGAGAATTAACTTTTGCAGTTGTATAGTTAAAAATAAAAGATATGAAAAAGGTTTG
Source organism: Clostridia bacterium (assembly GCA_022795075.1). Taxonomy (GTDB): domain Bacteria; phylum Bacillota; class Clostridia; order TANB77; family CAG-508; genus CAG-269. The sequence continues at coordinate 50,381 of JAAWGB010000005.1, forward strand.
CGAAAAAATCATAAACTTTTGGAGTGAAGTTAGTAGTTGTGAGTTTAAAATGAGATAAAGAAAGGAATTAAGAAAATGAATAAAATTTTAATTGCTAATCGTGGTGAAATTGCTGTGCGAATAATCAGAGCTTGTAAAGAAATGAATTTAAAAACAGTAGCTGTTTATTCCGAAATAGATAAAGACGCTATGCACACTCGTTTAGCAGATGAAGCAATCTGTATTGGACCCAAAGACCCTAGAAAAAGTTATTTAAATTTCAAAAATATTATAGAAGCAGCTAACATAACAGGTGCAGATAGTATTCATCCAGGATTTGGTTTTTTATCAGAAAATAGTCAATTTGCTAAAATATGTGAAGAATCTAATATTAAATTTATTGGACCAGCTTACAGCGTAATAGAAAAAATGGGGAATAAATCCAATGCCAAGGAATTAATGAAATCAGCAGGAATACCTGTTATAGAAGGTTCAGACGGAAGTGTAAAAGGATTAAAAGATGCTATTAAAATAGCTAATAAAATTGGTTATCCAGTTATGCTAAAAGCAGCAGCAGGTGGTGGAGGAAAAGGAATTCGAATTGTTTATTCAGCCGAAGAATTAGAAACTAATTATAACATTGTCAAACAAGAAGCCAAATTATCTTTTAATGATGACGAAATTTATTTAGAAAAATTTATAAAAAATCCTCGTCATGTAGAAATTCAAGTATTAGCAGATGAACATGGAAATGTTGTTCATTTAGGGGAAAGAGATTGTTCGATTCAACGTAAAAATCAAAAAATAATAGAAGAAACACCTTCTACAGCAATTGATGATAAACTAAGAAATAAAATGGGAGAAGCAGCCATTAAAGCAGCAAAAGTAGCAAATTACACTAGTTGTGGTACAGTTGAATTTTTGGTAGATAGTGAAAAGAATTTTTATTTTATGGAAATGAATACGAGAATTCAAGTAGAACATCCCATTACAGAAGAAAGGACAGGAATTGATATTGTAAAGGCTCAAATAAAAATAGCAGCAGGTGAACCTCTAAAAATTAAACAAAAAAATATTACATTTAGGGGTTATAGTATAGAATGTAGAATTAATGCGGAAAATCCAAGTAAAAAGTTTATGCCATGCCCAGGAATTATTACAGGATTGAATTTACCTGGGGGAAATGGAATAAGGGTAGATACAGCTATTTATGAGGGATATACAATACCTTCTTCTTATGATTCGATGATTGCCAAAATTATTACACATGGAGATACAAGAAATGAGGCAATTAGTAAAATGAAAAGAGCTTTAGAGGAAATTGTAATAGAAGGGGTAGATACCAATATTGATTTTTTATTTAAAATTATCAAAAATCCTAATTTTATTAGAGGAACTTTTGATACATCTTTTATTGAAAAAGAAGGATTGGCAAATTTCTAATTTCTAAAAGTAATGGTATGGTGAATGGATCCAACAAAGACTGTCCCACTAAAATATTTTTTCAAACAATTGGACAGTGCATGGAAAATAATTGAGATAGAAATTCTTAATTCATTTTATGGAAAGAGTTCACGCTTGGCGTGGAAGGGTGCCATAAAATGGATTTAGAATTTCTTCGAAAATTAGCTTGACCAAACTGTCCAATTGTTTGAAAAAATATTTTAGTGGGACAGTTAGAAAAAATTTACATGAAAAGAAAGGAGAAAGTATGATAGTAGATAAAATAAAAAAAAGAGAACCCACAGCCAAAAGAACAGAAAATCAGGTTGATATACAAGTTGGGAAATGGGTAAAATGTGACAAATGTAAAGAAATATTATACAAAGAAACTCTAAGAGCCAATAGCAGTATTTGTCCAAATTGTGGAGCCTATTTTAGAATGCACATAAACAAAAGATTAGAAAGTATTATTGACAAAGATACCTATCAAAAATTTGATTTAAAATTTGATACAACCAATCCATTAGACATAGAAGATTATCCCAAAAAAATAAAAGGATTGAGAGAAAAAACAGGCATTCAAGAAGCGGTAAGTTGTGGGACAGGTAAAATACAAGGAGAAAAAGTAGTGATTTGTGTAATGGATAGTGGCTTTTTAATGGGTAGTATGGGAGTTGTTGTAGGAGAAAAAATTACCTATGCTATTGAAAAAGCAATTGAATTAAAATTGCCACTTATTATATTTTGTGTTTCTGGTGGTGCAAGAATGCAAGAAGGAATTATTTCATTAATGCAAATGGCAAAAACAACAGCAGCAATAGCCAAATTAAATCAAGCAGGTTTATTGTACATATCGGTTTTAACAGATCCGACTTATGGTGGCGTTACAGCTTCTTTTGCAAGTATTGCAGATATTATACTAGCAGAACCAGGAGCTATGATAGGATTTGCAGGACAAAGAGTAATTGAACAAACCATTGGAGAGAAATTACCAGAAGGTTTTCAAACAGCAGAGTTTTTATTAGAACATGGATTTATTGATAAAATTGTAGAAAGAAAACAATTAAAAGATACATTGTATCAATTAATTCAATATCATAAATAGAAAAATGGAAGGTAGAAATAAAAAAATTGCCTCAATCTTGCTTGGAAAGGAGAAACAAAAATGCAAGAATTAACAGCATGGGAAAAAGTAGAAATAGCAAGAAATCCAAAGAGAAAAACAGCCTTGGATTATATAGAAGAAATTTTTGATGATTTTATGGAATTACATGGTGACAGAAATTTTAGAGATGATTTATCAATTGTGTGTGGTTTAGCAAAAATAGGTAAGCAAAATTACACTGTAATTGCTGAACAAAAAGGAAGGACAACAAAAGAAAATATAGAAAGAAATTTTGGTATGCCTAATCCTGAGGCATATCGAAAGGCCATACGATTTATGCAGCAAGCAGAAAAATTTAAAAGACCAGTTATTACTTTTATTGATACAAAAGGGGCTTACCCAGGAATTGGGGCAGAAGAAAGAGGGCAACGGAGAGGCTATTGCAAGTTCTATGTTACAATTAGCAAAATTGAAAGTGCCTGTCATTAGTATTGTAATTGGGGAAGGCTCAAGTGGTGGTGCTTTGGCTTTAGGGCTTGGTAATCGTGTTCTAATGCTAGAAAATGCCATTTATTCGATTTTATCACCAGAAGGATATGCTAGTATTTTATGGAAGGATTCTTCAAGAACGAAAGAGGCAGCTCAAAAGATGAAACTGACAGCTAAGGATTTGTATGATTTAAAAGTGATTGATAAGGTGATAAAAGAGCCAAAAGGGGACGAACAGGAAAGTTTTTTGAAGGTAGCAAAAGCATTAAAAAAAGAAATTCAAAGTATTGTTGCGGTTAATATGACAGAAGAAGAACTAGTAGAGGAAAGATACCAAAAATTTAGAAATATGGGAGAATATAAAGTTTTATAGAGATTATTTCAAAAGTATTTTATTTTTATAAAATAACTCCCAGCTACGAACAGTCTGTAATTTTATAACAGACTGTAGCTTGCTGGTTCCCACGAATTGTTATTTTATAAAAATAGAATACTTTTGAAAATAATTTTAAATATAAATTTAGGAGGAAATGAAAATGATTTTAGAAGGAAAGAAAATTTTAATTATGGGAATTAGAAATAAGTGGAGTATAGCTTTTGGAATTGCGAAAGCTGCTTATGAAAATGGAGCAAAGCTAATTTTTACTTACATGGGAGAAGAAAACAAAGAAAAAATAGAAGAATTAATTTCTGAATTTAAAGGAAGTAAAGCATATGTTTTAAATGGAGCATCTGAAGATGAAATTGTAAAGAAAGCTTTTACAAAAATTAAAGAAGAAAATGGAAAGGTAGATGGAATTGTACATGCAATTGCTCATGCCAATACAGAAGAATTACACAATGATTTTATTTTTACAAGTAAAGAAGGATTTGCTCATGCTTGTGATGTTAGTAGTTATTCTTTTGTGTTAGCAGCAAGAATGGCAAAAGAATTAGATATGCTAAATGAAAAAGCAAGTTTGGTTACTTTAACCTATCATGGTTCTACCAAAGTAATTGATAATTACAATGTTATGGGAGTGGCAAAAGCAGCTTTGGAAGCGAGTGTCAGATATTTGGCAGAAAACTTGGGAAAAGAAGATATTCGTGTAAATGCTGTTTCAGCAGGTCCAATTAAAACATTGTCTGCTAAAGGAATTAAAGATTTTGGGTCAGTTTTGACAGTAATAGAGGAAAAAGCACCATTACATAGAAATGTGACAACTACACAAGTGGGAAATGTTGCTACATTTTTACTAAGTTCTATGTCTGATAGTGTTACAGGTCAAGTGGTTTACGCTGATAATGGATATAATATTATGGGAATTTAAAAAGGTCATGCACTTTTCATTTTTGCCAAACATACAATTAAGTTGTAGTAGTAAAATTGCAAAAATGGAGGTGCATTTATGTTGCTATCGCTTTGTATGACAGGGATAATTGGTTTTTTAGAATTTCTAAAGTCAGCCGTATTTGTTGTCCGGATATATTCAAGGGGGAAATTTATTTCCAGAGCCACTAACTGCAGAAGAGGAGAGAAATTGTTTAGAACAAATGGCAAAAGGAGATGATGAAGCAAGAAATATTTTAATTGAAAGAAACTTAAGATTGGTTGCACATGTTGCCAAAAAGTATAGTTCTGCAAAAGTGGAACAAGATGATTTAATATCCATTGGAACAGTTGGTTTAATTAAAGGAATTAATAGTTTTAAAGTAGAAAAAGGAGCAAGGCTATCTACCTATGTATCTCGTTGTATAGATAAATCACTTCTAACATCATGGGAAAGTAACATAAAATGGAAAATATGTAAATACAGTATTGACATTTTACGTAAAATATTTTATAGTTAATATAGGTGAAGAGTGCACCTGCAAAGCTTTACAACCTGTTTTTTTAGGTTGCAATAACAAAAAATGGTTTAAGTAGAAAAAAGGAGGAAACAAAATGAACAAAAAATTTCGGCAGACAATAGTAGTAATGGTTGTAATAATTGCAACTATCATGAATGGATTTGGCCAAACAGCAGTACAGGCATCTACACAACAGACACAAACATTTGCTCAGAAAAGCCAGCCAAAAGCAGCAAAGAAAAAAGTTTCAAAGATAAAAGTGGAATATAACAAGAAAGCAAAAATTTATAATGGCGAAAAATGTTCTAAAACTTTCTTGAAAAACAAGTTGCATTTGCGGGCTTATGCTGTAGACAAAAGCGGAAAAAAGCTGAATATGTCTGTAAAGGTGAAGGAGCAGGGAGAATACCTCCATGCAAGTAATGGAAACATAACATTAACGCTTGTATGTGACAACAAAACAAAAAAAATAAAACTCAAAGCGGTACCTGTGAAACAAGTAACTGTTAATAAAAACAACATCAAGCTAACAGAAAATAAAAAGTTGACAAAAGCAATGATAAAGAAGACAACATTTAAAGTTAGCTGGAAAGATGGAAAAACAGAGAAAAACTATAAAGGTGCCAAATGTCTTGATTTAGGCAAAAGGGTTAAAGGTAAAACTTTTCGTGTTAGGTTTAGGATTGGAAATAAGATTGTGACGGTGAAATTTCCTGTCAAAAAGGAAACAACTCCAAAACCAACTCCGAATCCAAGCCCAACTCCAGAACCAACTCCAACTCCTTCAGTTCACACACATGTGTGGAAATATGTTTCTAAAAACAAACAGGAACATGAGAGGACATGCTATTGTGGAAAGGTTGAAACGCAAAAGCATACTTTAGGCGAATGGTCTTATATTAAAGTTGCTTCTGATGTGAGATATTGCTCAGAATGCAACTATCTTGAAATACGCAAGCATGAACATACGAAAGAAGAACCCAAGGACATACAATATTCATTTAGTAAATCTAATGATGATGGCACACACACTTTAAAGGGCATTTACACTTGCAGTATTTGTAAGCAGGAAGTAACTGTAAATAAAGTTGAGGATTGCTCATATGATATTTCTTATGAACAGAGTAATGAAGAAGATATTCACAATCTTGTGAAATCTTGTAAAATTTGCCAGCATCAAATACAAGAAAAAGGTTCATGCGACTATAAAGATGACTGGAAGTATATAAACAATGGCAAGGAAGCGAGGTATTGTACGAAGTGTAATGGTGAGCAGACGAGAGAGCATGAACATGAAAACGAACCAAACGACCTGCAGTATGTGTGCAAAGAATCAAATAATGATGGCACACACACTTTAGAAGGTGTGTATACTTGCAGTATTTGTGAGCAGGAAGTAACTGTAAATAAAGTTGCAGATTGTTCATATGAAGTGTCATATGAACGAACAGGAGTAAACGACATACACAAAATAGTCAAAATTTGTAGTGTATGTCAGTACAGAATAGAAGAAGAAGGGAGTTGTGAGCCTACAGGAGAATTAAAATGCAAAAAAGTCTATTCACAGATATATGAGTATTATGATTGTGCACAGTGTGGAGATTGGTGTCAGAGAAGCTATCACACAGAACACAAGTTTGGAGAATGGGAATATAGGGATTCTCGCGAACATATGGTGTATTGTATCTGCATAGAAGAACGTGGAACAGAAACACATAATTATGTGTATGATAAAGAAAAACAAATGGTAACATGTGAAGGTTGCCATGACACAAAGCCTGTAATTAATGATCATAATCATGGAAAAGGAACCTATAGGAACATGGATTTGATGCAGTTAGTCCTTAACAAAGAAGCCTATAATGAATTGCTGGATACAGGGCAACAAAAAAATCCAATTCCAAATGCAGAATCGTATTGCTCAAGATATGATTTCCTTTGTAGAGAGTGTGGAAACACATACAGTGTATACTATGATCATAGCTTCGAGAATGGGGTATGCACAAGAAAAGGCTACTGTGGAGGAATAGCAGAACCAAATTCAATAAGAAGTATACTGGAAAAATAATTCCAAAAAGAACATTGAATGAATATAACATAACAACAAATCAAAAACTTGTAGTCACTCTTAACTACTATAAATCATTTTTTGGGAGGGCATTTTAATGCCCTTCTTTTTTGTTTTAAAAATTAGAGAGTTTACTAAATAACAAAAAATCTTACATACAATTTTACTTGCATAATTAATTTTTAACAGAATAGCTTTAAATAGAGGTGAGAATCATGTTGTTAAAAATGAAAGAAGTACAAGATAAGATAGAATTTGAAGATAAAGTAGCCTATTTAAAAGCAGTACTCATGCAAGAATATATCAATCAATTACAAGTTAGTCAAAAAACAAAAAATAAAATAAAAAAAGAAGTCATTCAGAAATTGCAAAAAACATAAACAATTTTCAAAATTAAAAACGTACAGTAGTGATATTGTTAATTGGAAAATTGATGGTATCACAAAGTAGGAGGAATTGGGATGTTTATTATAGCAATTTACACAAGAAAATCAAAATCAACAGACAAAGGAGAATCCATTGATACACAGATAAAACTTTGTCAAGAATATATAAAAAAACAATATGCTGATAAAGAAACAAAAATAATTTATTATGATGAAGGAGAAGGAAAATCAGGAGGAGATAATCAAAGAAGAAAATTCCAAGAAGTATTGAAAGATGCCAAGAAGAAAAAATTTCATGCTTTGATGTGTTATAGGTTAGATAGAGTAGCAAGAAGTGTAGCAGATTTTTCAGATTTAATTGAAGAATTGACATCTCATAAGATTAGTTTTATATCTGTAAAAGAACAATTTGATACAACCACTCCAATGGGACGTGCAATGATGTATATTGCAAGTGTATTTGCCCAATTAGAAAGAGAAATAGGAGCAGAAAGAGTAAAAGATAACCTTACCGAACTTGCCAAAACAGGAAGATGGTTGGGAGGAACCACACCAACTGGTTATGAATCAAAAGGATTTGAAGTAATATCGATAAAAGAAATTAACGAAAATCAAGAAGTAGAAAGAAAAAGAAAAAAAGTATATAAATTGGAAAAGAAAGAAGAAGAATGGCAACTATTAGATATATTATTTAAAAAAATAGAAGAATTAGAATCACTAACAGCAGTGGAAACCTATTTGTTCAATCATGATATTCATACTAAAAATAATAAAAAATTTACAAGATTTACACTAATGGGAATTTATAGAAATATTGTATATGCCAAAAATGACAGTGATATGTATCATTATCTAAAAGAAAAAAAGATTGATATATTTGCAGAAGAAAAAGATTTTGACGGAAGAAAAGGAATGATTGCCTATAATAAAACTTTACAAAAAAAACATAAAGCAGCTATTAAAAATGATATGAAAGACTGGATTATTTCGGTAGGAAAACATGAAGGAATATTAGAAGGTAAAAGGTGGATTGCTATACAAGATATACTAGATAGAAACCAAAATAAAAGATATCGAAGACCACAAAAAAATAAAGCATTATTATCAGGTATGTTAAAATGTGAATGTAATGGCTATATGAGACCGAAATTAATTTCTAGAAGAACAGACCAATATGGTAATAATCGATTCTTCTATATGTGCAATACCAAAGAAATAAGCAGAAAACAAAAATGTAACATTAAAAATATCGATGGCAATGAATTAGATAGGCAGTTAGTTAATCAAATAAAAAATTGGTCAGCACCAAATTTTAAAATTGCACAACAATTAAAAAAAATTACGAATACGAAACAAGAAGAAACAGAAGAAAATCTCGAGCAAGAGCGATTAAATAAGCTAAAAAAGAAAAATGAAAAAGATTTAAAAAGTTTAATGAATAAGATAAAATATATAGATATTGAACTAATAGAAGATATTAGTCAAGAAATAAAAAAAATAAAAAAAGAAAATAAAAAAATAGAAAAACAAATGCAAGAATTAAACGAAAATCAATCCAATTATGAGATAGAAATAACCAACCAGCAAATTGAAGAATTGGTATTAGAAGTAATCAATCATTTTTTTGATTCATTTAACAATTTAGATATTATGAAACAAAGAAAATTGTTAAAATTATTTATTTCATCAGCTGTATGGAATGGTCAAACAGTTACGATAGAATTGCTTGATACAAAAAGTGAAGAGTGTGAAGATTTTTTTTAGCAAACTGTTTCCAAAATGTTTGTATAGACAATGAAATATTAATGCACTTAAGAGCAACTAAGAAACTGGGAGCAGAAGTATATTTAAATGAGCCAATTGGAAAAGATAAAGATGATAATGTTGTTACTTTGCAAGAAATTTTAGAAAATAATGAAAGAAACATAGAAGATGAAGTAGATATTAAAATGAAAATAAAGTTACTTGGTCAAAAGATGAAAGAAATTTTAAAAGATAGAGAAAGAACTATTTTAGAATTAAGATTTGGTTTAGGTGGTCATAAACCGAAAACACAAAACGAAATTGCGGAAATGATGGGAATTTCACGTTCGTATGTATCGCGTATCGAAACCAAAGCAATTGATAAATTGGCACAAGAAATTAAGGAATAAATACTTGAAAATATTACCATACTATGTTATGATATTGGGAAAACATAGGAGGAATAATAAGAATGCAAAGAACAAAATTAAAAGATAGAATCTTACCAACCTACACAAAAGGAGAAGAAATATTTAATATGACTTCTCATATTGTAGGGGCAGTTTTGGGAGTTGTAGCAACTGTACTATGTATTGTATTTGCAGCTGTACATGGGAATGGGTATGGTGTAATTAGTGGAGCCATTTATGGTGTAACCATGATAGTTTTATATACTATGTCTAGTATTTATCATGGTTTGAGTCCAAAGTTTAACTCTAAAAAAGTATTTCAAGTATTAGACCATTGTTCCATATTTTTACTAATAGCAGGTTCTTATACACCATTTGCCTTATGTGCCATTCGAAGTATAGATAATGTAGCAGGTTGGAGTATATTTGGTGTTATATGGGGATTAGCTATTTTAGGAATTATATTAAATTCGATTGATATTAAAAAATTTAAAACTTTTTCTATGATTTGTTATTTATTAATGGGTTGGTGTATTATTATAAAAGGTAGCTTATTGCCAAAAGCATTAACCTTTAATGGATTGATTCTTTTAGTAGCAGGTGGAATTGCTTATACAATTGGAGCGATAATATATGGATTAGGAAAAAAACATAAGTATTCTCATTCCATTTTTCATTTGTTTATTTTGCTAGGTAGTTTTTTACAATTTATGTGTATATTATTATATGTTATGTAACAAAAAAGAGCCATAAAGACTCTTAGAAAATAAAAACTCATTTCATTTTAACATATTGCAATCGGAAAAGCAAATTATAAAAAAACATTATTAAGAGAGATTTATATATAAAAAAGAAAGATAAATTTATTTATTAGAAGAAATAAAACATTTTAGATAGATTTTTTCATTTGTAAATAGAATGATACTATGCTAAAATATAAATAATCGAATAAAATTAATTTACCCTGCGTAGTGCGTATAGGCAGAATTTTTAGAACCAACAGACGATAAGAGGGGCTAATTCTCTAAATATGGCGTGCAAGCTCACCAATAGAAGTGAGAAGCCCATGAATATTTAGGTAGGCACCCACCTGTTTTTGGGAACAGGTCCTTAAAAATTCAAGGCAACTGACGGCTAAGGCGGGGCTTTTTATATTGTTGTCTTTTGTGAGCTTGAACTGTATATAGGAAATAAAATCGTATACTATATTGACGTAATTCTAATTTTTTGATAAGATACAAAAGGTAATGAAAAATATTTTTTGGAATGAGTTTATAAAAATACTTTTTATGGAGTAATAAATGCAAGATAGATGTATAAGATATCGAAAAAAGAAAATAATAACAAAAGATAAGGAGAGATTGTAGAATGAAAATGGAAAAATTAGAATCAAAAAAAATGTATCAAAAAGGTATTACTTTAATTGCTTTAGTCATTACAATTATTGTATTATTAATTTTAGCAGGAATATCAATAGCTAGTTTAACAGGAGAAAATGGAATTTTAAATCAAGCAAGTCAAGCAGGAGAAGAAACAAAAAGAGCAGAAATAATAGAAAAGGCAAG
>JAAWGB010000041.1 GCA_022795075.1 Clostridia bacterium
AAATAGATGATTCAAAGACAACAATAACAATATTGATTCGGATTTTCGGTTACCCTACATGACGCTAAGAAATATTAAAAATACAGGAGAACTATACCCAAAAACAGGACCCTTTCACCTGTATTTTAAATATTTCTAAAGCTATTTTAGGTCACATTCAAATCCTTACCAATATTGTTATTGTTGTCTTTTGTAAGTTTGAATGATGTTGGTGAACTATAACAATAAAATTACAAAATAAAAAGAAAACTATTGCAATTTATAAGCCAAATTTGTTATAATATTAAAAACAAGAAATAAAAAAGCATTGAGTATAAAAAGCAAAAAATGAAAGGAAGTAGGAGAAATGAAAAACAAACTAAAAAAACAAAGCCTAATAATAAGATTAAAAGTTTTTTTAACCATTGTTTTATTTTTTCTTACATTTTTAAATAAGGGGTAGTGTTCCTTATTTTTTTTTGCTGAAAACAAATAAAAAGAAAAGAAGGAGTACAAAATGAAAGAATTTAACAAAAAAATCGTATTAGAAGATGGAGAAGAATACTATGGATATGGATTTGGAGCAGACAAAGAAACCATATGTGAAATCGTATTTAATACCTCAATGGTAGGCTATCAAGAAATTGTATCAGACCCATCTTACACCTATCAAATGGTAGTTATGACCTATCCATTAATTGGAAACTATGGAATTACAGATGATGATTACGAAACAAAACAACCAACCATAGGAGGAATGATTGTAAGAGAATACAATGATTTACCAAGTAACTTTCGCTATACCAAAACATTATCAGAATACTTAGAAGAAAATGACATACCAGGCATTGCAGGAATTGATACAAGAAAACTAACAAGAAGTATTCGAGAAAAAGGAAGTAGAAAGGTTTTTTTAACAGACATAGAAACAAGCAAACAAGAGGCTTTAAAGAAATTAAAAGAAAACGAAATACCAAAAGATGCAGTAGCAAAAGTAAGTTGCAAGAAAAAATGGTATTCAAGAACAGCGAATCACCAATACAATATTGTAGCAATTGATTGTGGTATCAAATTAAACATTATAAGAAGTTTGAACAAAAGAGGCTGTAATGTAACAGTTGTACCTTTTGATACAACAGCAAAAGAAATAGAATCATTAAAACCAGATGGCATATTTTTATCAAATGGACCAGGTGACCCAGAAGATGTAAAAGAAGTTATTAAAGTTGTAAAAGAATTAAGAGGAAAGTATCCGATATTTGGAATTTGTTTGGGACATCAAATGATAAGTTTAGCCTATGGAGCCAAAACTTACAAATTAAAATTTGGACATAGAGGAGGTAATCATCCAGTTTTAAACTTAGAAAATGGTAAGATAGAAATAACCAGTCAAAATCATAGTTATGCAGTAGATGAAAATTCATTAAAGAAAACAAATCTAACGGTAACACACAAAAATATTTTAGATGATACCATAGAAGGTGTGGAATGTAAAAAAGATAAAGTTTTTTGTGTGCAATATCATCCAGAAAGTGCACCAGGACCACAAGATAGTGGATACTTATTTGATAAATTTATTAACTTATTGAAGAAATAAATATAAAAATTTAGATTAATCCAAAAAGAAAGAGGAGAAGAAAATGCCAAAAAGAAAAGATATAAAAACAGTATTAGTAATTGGTTCAGGACCAATTGTAATTGGACAAGCAGCAGAATTTGATTACGCAGGAACACAAGCATGTTTGGCTTTAAAAGAAGAAGGATATAAAGTTATATTAGTCAATTCTAATCCAGCAACCATTATGACAGACACATCGATTGCAGATAAAGTATATATGGAGCCATTAACCATAGAATATATTGCCAAAATTATTCGATACGAAAGACCAGATGCTATTCTTCCTGGAATTGGTGGGCAAACAGGGTTAAATATAGCGATGCAATTATATAAAAAAGGTGTTTTACAAGAATGTCAAGTAGAACTACTAGGGACTAGTAGTGAAAGCATAGAAAGAGCAGAAGATAGGGAAAAATTTAAGGAGCTATGTGAAGAATTAGGAGAACCTGTGTTAGAATCTATTATTGCAACTTCTATACAAGAAGGAATCGAGGCTGCTAATAAAATTGGCTATCCAGTTGTTTTAAGACCAGCTTTTACACTAGGAGGAACAGGTGGAGGTTTTGCTGATAACGAAGAAGAACTAAAAGAGACAATCAAACATGCCCTAAAACTTTCCCCAGTTGGACAAGTGTTAGTGGAAAAAAGTATCAAAGGTTATAAAGAAATTGAATATGAAGTAATTCGAGATAGCAATGATACAGCAATTACGGTATGTAATATGGAAAACTTAGATCCAGTTGGTGTTCACACAGGAGATTCGATTGTTGTAGCACCAAGCCAAACCTTGACGAATAAAGAATATCAACTATTAAGAGATAGTGCTTTAAAAATTATTCGAGCATTAAAAATAGAAGGTGGATGTAATGTGCAATTTGCTTTAAATCCACATTCTTTCCAATATTATTTAATTGAAGTAAATCCAAGAGTATCACGTTCTTCAGCACTTGCCTCTAAAGCAAGTGGCTATCCAATTGCTCGAGTTTCTGCTAAAATTGCAATTGGAATGAGATTAGAAGAAATCATGTTAGCCAATACGCCAGCTAGTTTTGAACCAGCATTAGATTATGTAGTAGCCAAAATGGCAAGATTTCCATTTGATAAATTTACATTAGCCTCTAACAAATTAAGTACACAAATGAAAGCAACAGGAGAGGTTATGAGTGTAGGAAGAACAGTTGAAGAAAGTTTGTTAAAAGCAGTTCGTTCCTTAGAAATTGGCGTATGCCATATCCAAATGGATAAATTTAATCAAGTAGAAACAGAAGAATTAATGGCATACATCAAAGATGGAACAGATGATAGAATTTATGCCATAGCAGAATTGATAAGAAGAAATGTAGATTTAGGGCTTATTTATAATCTTACGAAAATAGATATGTTTTTCCTAGAGAAAATCAAAAATATTGTAAAAGCAGAAGAACAATTAGAACAAAATAAAGGTGATTTAAAAGTCTTAAAAGAAGTCAAGAAAATGGGATTTAGTGATAAATATATTGCTAAAGTATGGAAACAAACAGAAGAAGAAATTTATTTATTAAGAAAAAAAGAAAATATCTATCCAGTCTATAAAATGATAGACACCTGTAGTAGTGAATTTGAAAGTTATGTGCCATACTTTTATTCTACTTATGAAGAAGAAAACGAATCAATTATCAGCAAGAAAAAGAAAATTATTGTATTAGGAGCAGGACCAATTAGAATTGGGCAAGGAGTAGAATTTGACTATTCAACTGTACATGCCATTCAAACCATTAAAGAAGCAGGCTATGAAGCAATTATTATCAATAACAATCCAGAAACAGTTTCTACTGATTATACAACTAGTGATAAATTGTATTTTGAACCACTAACTGTAGAAGATGTTATGAATATTATTGATTTAGAAAAACCAGAAGGAGTAATTGCAGCACTAGGAGGTCAAACTGCTATTAATTTGGCACAGCCACTTTCTAAATTAGGAGTTACCATTATTGGAACCGATGTAAATGCTATTGAAAAAGCAGAAAATAGAGATGCTTTTGAAAAAGTTATGAAAAAGTTAAAATTGTTGCAACCAAATGGAGAAGCGGTAACGAATATAGAAGATGGTATTAAGGTTGCAGAAGAAATAGGCTATCCTGTTTTAGTAAGACCAAGCTATGTATTAGGTGGAAGAGCTATGCAGATTGTTTCGAATAAACAGGCACTAGAAAAATATTTAAAAACGGCAGTTGAAGTCAATCAAAAACAACCAGTACTAGTAGATAAATATATCATAGGAAAAGAGTTAGAAGTAGATGCAGTATGTGATGGAAAAGATGTATTTGTACCAGGAATTATGGAACATGTCGAAAAAACAGGAATTCATTCAGGAGATAGTATTAGTATTTATCCAACTTTTAGTGTTAGCCAAAAAGCAAAACAAACGATATTAGATTATACTGTAAAACTTGGCTTAGGAATTGGAATTGTTGGCTTGTATAATATTCAATTTATTGTAGACAAAAATGAAGATGTGTATGTTATTGAAGTCAATCCACGTTCTTCAAGAACAGTTCCTTTTATATCAAAAGCAACAGGCTATTCTTTAGCAGATGTAGGAACATTGGTCATGTTAGGAAAATCTTTGAAAGAGCAAGGAATAACAACAGTTTATCCAAAAGAAAAACAAAAATGGTATGTGAAAGCACCAGCCTTTTCATTTTCTAAATTAGCAGGTTTAGATGCTTGTTTATCACCAGAAATGAAATCAACAGGAGAAGCGATTGGTTATGATGATAAATTAACAAGAGCCTTATACAAGGCATTGCAATCTTCTGGCATGCATTTGGCTAATTATGGAACGATTTTTCTAACAATTGCAGATAAAGACAAAGAAGATGCTCTTCCTCTTATTCGTAGATTTTATAATTTAGGATTTAATATAGAGGCAACAAAAGGAACAGCTGAATTTTTAAAAAATCATGGTATCCGAACAAGAGTGAAAAAGAAGATTAGTGAGGGTAGTGAAGAGATTTTGGACTCTATGAGAAAAGGATATGTAAATTATGTAATTAATACAAGAAATCTTGACTCGATTAATCATGATACAGATGGTGCACATATTAGAAGATGTGCGGTTGAGAATAATATTCCAATTTTTACGGCTTTGGATACCGTAAGAGTGTTATTAGATGTTTTAGAGGAAATTACACTTGGAATCTCAACGATTGATGAATAAATCTAACAAGTTTTTGTTACATTAATCCATACTGCAACCTAAAATATTTTCTCAGAAGGAAAACTGATTGTTCAAGTAATTTTCATAGAAATTCTAACATTATTTTATGGCACCCTTTCAAAACAAGTTTGAACATTTTCCATAAAATAAATTAAGAATTTTTACTTCAATTACTTTCAATTCTCAGTTTTCCTTTTGAGGAAATATTTTAGGTTGGTAGTAGGATTTAAGAATATGAAAAGAATACTTGCAAAGTATTCTTTTTTGATATAAAATAGTATTAACTTGGAAAAAAAAGACAATAATATAAGAATAAACAAGAAAAACATTTATAGGAGGAATGTAAAATGAGTAAAAAAACAGTAAAGGATATTGATTTAAAAGGAAAAAAAGTATTGGTTCGTTGTGACTTTAATGTACCAATGGACGAAAACCAAAATATAACAGATAACACAAGAATTATGGCAGCATTGCCAACCATTTCCTACTTATTAGAAAATGATTGTGCCATAATTTTAAGTTCACATTTAGGAAGACCAAAAGGAGAATTTAAACCAGAATATTCTCTAAAACCTGTAGCAATAGAATTAGCAAAACTATTAGGAAAAGAAGTAATTATGGCAAAAGATGTAATCGGAGAAGATGCCAAAACAAAAGCTAAAAACTTACAAAATGGACAAATCATGTTAATTGAAAATGTAAGATTCCATAAAGAAGAAACAGACAATGACCAAGAATTTGCAAAACAATTAGCCAGCATGGCGGAAGTTTATGTAAATGACGCCTTTGGTTCTGCCCATCGAGCACATGCTTCTACAGAAGGAGTAGCTCAATTTTTACCAGCTGTATCAGGATTTTTAATAGAAAAAGAATTAAAATTTTTAGGAAATGCAATTACCAATCCAGAAAGACCATTTGTAGCTATTTTAGGAGGAGCCAAAGTATCTGACAAAATAGGTGTTATTGACAGTTTACTAGAAAAAGTAGATACACTAATAATTGGAGGAGGAATGGCATATACATTCTTTAAAGCACAAGGTTATGAAGTTGGAAATTCTATTTGTGAATTAGATAAAATAGATTTAGCAACCAATCTAATGAAAAAAGCAGAAGAAAAAGGGGTAAAATTAATGTTACCAGTAGACACCAAAATAGGAAAAGAGTTTAAAGCAGATACCGAAAGTAAAACCGTAAAATATAATGAAATTCCAGCTAATTGGGAAGGATTTGATATTGGAGAAGAATCTATTAAACAATTTATAGAGGAATTAAAAAATGCCAAAACAGTAGTATGGAATGGACCACTTGGATTATTTGAATTTGACCAATTTGCCATTGGAACCAATGAAATAGCAAAAGCATTAGCAAGCTTAGATTGCACAACTATTATTGGTGGAGGAGATTCAGCAGCAGCTGTTAAAAAAGCTGGACTAGAAGATAAAATGACTCATATTTCAACTGGTGGAGGTGCTTCATTAGAATTTTTGGAAGGAAAAAAATTGCCAGGAATAGAATGTTTACAAGATAAATAAAACATTTTAGATACAATTATGTATTGATTTTATAAAGAAGAAAATATTTAAAAAAGAGTCTTAAAAAAAGAAAACAAATGGAAGTATTAGATGTTTTAGATGAAGAAGGAAAAGAAACTGGAAAAATAGAAGATAAAGATATTATACATGAAAAAGGTTTATGGCATAAAGAAGCAGAAGCTTGGCTAGTGAATGAAAAAGGCGAAATTTTAATACAAAAGAGAGCACCAACAAAGAAACAAAGACCTAACAAATGGACTATAACAGAAGGACATGTAAAAAGTGGAGAAAATGAGGAAAAAGCAGTACTAAGAGAAATAAAAGAAGAAATTGGAATTGACTGTAAAAAGGAAGATTTGGAACTAATTATTGTGGCAAAACACAGTTCAATACATCGTGATAATAATACATTTCGTTATACTTATTATTGTAAAACGGACAAAAAGATAGAAGAATTTACTATGCAAAAAGAAGAAGTAAGTGAATTAAAATATATTACACTACAAGAATTAAAACAATTTGTAGAAAAACAAGATGATGTTTACACATTTTCAAAATGGGAATATATACAAGATGTTATAAAGTATTTAGAACAAAAAGCTAAAAATCTTTAAAGAAAGAAGGAATATAATATGAGAAAAAAAGTAATTGCAGGAAATTGGAAGATGAATATGTTACCAGATGAAACCATTCGTTTTATTGAAGAATTAGCCCCATTAGTAAAAGACAGCAAAAATGAAGTTGTACTATGTGTACCATACACAGACTTATTTTATGCCTTATTAACTGCACAAAATACCAACATAAAAATTGGAGCTCAAAACATGCACTTTGAAGAAAGTGGAGCCTATACAGGAGAAGTATCTGCTAAAATGTTACAAGCCATC
Organism: Clostridia bacterium; assembly: GCA_022795075.1. GTDB lineage: Bacteria > Bacillota > Clostridia > TANB77 > CAG-508 > CAG-269. The sequence continues at coordinate 7,219 of JAAWGB010000041.1, forward strand.
CATGTAGAATATGTTATTATCGGACACTCAGAAAGAAGGCAATACTTTCATGAAACAGACGAAACCGTAAACAAAAAAGTCAAAGCAGCTTTTCAATATGACTTAAAACCAATTGTATGTGTAGGAGAAACATTAGAACAAAGAGAAAGTGGAGAAACCGAAAAAATCATAACCGAACAAACTCAATTAGCTTTACAAGGATTAAGTAATGAGCAAGTAGAAAATACCATAATTGCCTATGAGCCAATTTGGGCAATTGGAACAGGAAAAACTGCCACCAAAGAAGATGCCAATAACAGTATTCAAGCAATCCGAAACAAAATTGCCGAAATCTATGGACAAATGGTAGCTAATAGAGTTATAATACAATACGGTGGAAGCGTAAAAAGTAGCAATGCAAAAGAACTATTTGAAATGCCTCATATAGATGGCGGACTGGTTGGAGGAGCCAGCCTAAAAGCAGAAGAATTTAGCAAAATAGTAAATTTTGAAGGATAATATTGAAAATATCAAAAATTTTCGTATCTGAAATAGAAAAAGAAAAGGTGGTAACAATGAAAGATAAATTAACAATGCTCATGATATTAGATGGTTTTGGAGATAACCAAAATGATGATGGAAATGCAATTAAATTAGCCAAAACACCCAACATCGATAAACTAATGAAAAAATATGGACATACACAAATTCATACAAGTGGAATGGCTGTAGGATTGCCAGAAGGACAAATGGGAAACTCAGAAGTAGGACATACCAACATTGGAGCAGGAAGAATTGTATACCAAGAATTAACAAGAATTACCAAATCAATTGAAGATGGAGACTTTTTTACCAATCCAGAATTTATAGCAGCCATTGAAAATTGTAAAAAATATAATTCTAAATTACACATTTTAGGATTAGTATCAGATGGAGGGGTACACAGTCATAATCGTCATTTATATGGTTTATTAGAAATGGCTAAAAGAAGAGATTTTGAAAATGTATATGTACACTGTTTTTTAGATGGAAGAGATACCCCACCAGCATCTGCTGAAGGTTATATTATGAAATTGCAAGAAAAAATGACAGAAAAACAAATAGGAAAAATTGCTAGTGTTGCTGGAAGATTTTATGCTATGGATCGAGACAAAAGATGGGAAAGAGTACAAAAATGTTATGATGCTTTAGTAAAAGGAGAAGGAAATAAAGCAAGTAGTAGCATAAAAGCAATTGAAGATTCTTATCAAAAAGAAGTATTTGATGAATTTGTAGAACCAACATTAATCTGTAATGGAGAAGAACCAATTGCAACAATTGGAAAACATGATTCTGTCATTTTCTTTAACTTCAGACCAGACAGAGCAAGAGAAATTACAAGAGCATTAGTAGACCAAGAATTTGACGGTTTTGAGACAAAAAAAGATTTAGATTTATATTATGTATGTTTTACAAATTATGATGAATCTATGCCAAATGTGCATATTGCTTTCAAAAAAGAGGCATTACACAACACATTTGGAGAAATATTAAGTAAAAAAGGATATCATCAATTACGTATAGCAGAAACAGAAAAATATGCACATGTGACCTTTTTCTTTAATGGAGGAGAAGAAAAACAATATGAAGGAGAAAATAGAATTTTAGTACCATCTCCTAAAGTAGAAACCTATGACCAAAAGCCAGAAATGAGTGCTTATGAAGTAACAGACAAAGTAATAGAAGCCATTCAATCTGAAACATATGATTGTATCATATTAAATTATGCTAATACCGATATGGTTGGCCATACAGGAAGTTTAGAAGCAGCAATTAAAGCAGTAGAAACAGTAGATGAGTGTGTAGGAAAAGTAGTAGAATTAGTAGAAGAAAAACAAGGAAATTTACTAATTACAGCAGACCATGGAAATGCTGAGCAGATGATTGATTATACAACTGGTGACCCACATACAGCCCATACAACCAATCCAGTACCTTTGATTTTAGTAACACCAAATGAAAACTTAAAATTAAAAGCAGGTGGAAAATTAGCTGATTTAGCACCAACTATGCTTGATTTAATGAATCTTGAAAAACCAGAAGAAATGACAGGAGAAAGTTTATTAGATAAGGAATAAGAGGGATATGTTAAACCATACGAAAAAAGTAAAAGAAATATATGAAGATATACAAAAAAAGCTTTTTTATATGATACCCGAAAAATGGGATAAATTATACCTTTATAGTTCTATCTTAGATACACCTGATAAGGAAGGAAAAACAGGAGAATTATTTTTCTATTACATTCCAAAAGGTATCTTTAAGAAAAAGGAAGTTAATGTATATGAAATACCAGCTAAGTTTAATTTAGATGAAGGTCAATATCTAAGATTGGTTCAAATCTTGTATGCCAAGATAAAAGAACTAAAAAAAGAATTTCAAAAATCAGAAAGAAACGAAATTTGGACCAATCTAACCATGTCTATACAAAATTTAAAATTTAAAGTAGAATATGACTATACAGATTTAAACCATAGTGATTTTTCCAATTATGAAAGACACATTATATGGCGTTATAAAGTATTAGGTATTGGAGAAGAACAGATTAGTAAAGAAGAAAAAGATATTTTAAAACGCTATCAATTAGGTGCAAAAACATTAGTAAGAAAAGAACATTTTGAAGCTGGAATTTATATTCGAGATATTGAAAATGTAATTGCGTATAGTAATGAAAATATCCATACACAAGAAGTTGAAGTAGAAGATTTAGTGGAAAATACAGAAAAAAAACGTAAAAATCAGCTTTTATTATCAAAAGAAGAAATCGAAAAAATGAAAAAACAATAAAATGTTATTAATTTTTATAGATGTTTTTTGTTAATCTATTTTTATTTACAGTCAATTAGCTTAAGGTATAATGGCAAGGAAACGAATTAATATAAAAACATATATAAAAAATCAAATATAGGTAGAAATGAAAGGAGCAATTAAAATGATTTATTCAAAAGAATTAGAAGAAATGTGTCCAGTAGCAAAGGGAGTAAACCATGGACCAGCGCCAATTCCAGAAGAAGGAAAATGGGTAAAAGTAAAAGAAATTAAAGATGTTTCAGGATTAACACATGGTATTGGATGGTGTGCCCCACAACAAGGAGCATGTAAATTAACTTTAAATGTAAAAGAGGGAATTATTCAAGAAGCATTAATAGAAACAATTGGATGTTCAGGAATGACTCATTCAGCTGCAATGGCAGGAGAAATTTTAACAGGAAAAACTTTGTTAGAAGCATTGAATACAGATTTAGTATGTGATGCTATTAATACTGCTATGAGAGAATTATTTTTACAAATTGTATATGGTAGAACACAAACAGCTTTTTCAGAAGGTGGTCTTCCAGTAGGAGCAGGGTTAGAAGATTTAGGAAAAGGTCATACAAGCCAAGTAGGAACCATTTATTCTAGCTCTTTAAAAGGACCTAGATACTTAAATCTAGCAGAAGGGTACATAGTAGAAATTGGATTAGATAAAGATGACCAAATTATTGGTTATAAATATGTTCATATAGGAAAAATGATGGATAATATTAAAGCTGGAATCGAACCAACGCAGGCTATTGAAAAAGCTTCAGGAAAATATGGAAGATTTGATGAGGCTGTTAAGAAAATTGACCCAAGAAAAAGTTAATTTTATAAAAGAGGTAAAATATGCAGAAATTTGGGTTAGATGAAAAAATTATTAGCGATATTATCGAAATATTAAAAAAATATGAAGAAGTAGAAAGTGCTAAAATTTATGGTTCAAGAGCAAGAGGTGATTATAGAAAATCTTCCGATATTGATATTGCTTTATTTGGTGATAATTTAACATTTTCCATCCATACAAATATATTTTATGAAATAGATAATTTGTATTTACCTTATAAAATAGATTTAATAAATTTTAATAGCATAAGTCTAGCAAACAAAATAAGAGAAAACATAATAAGGGAAGGAGTAGAATTTTATGCCAAATAATATAATAGAAAGCTATGAAACTTTTAAAAAAGCATATGCAAAACTAAAAGAATTTCTAGATACAGATAATGGAAGTGAAAAAGATAGAGGAGCTATTATTAATGCTTATCAATATACTTTTGAACTATTATGGAAAATCCTACAAAAATATATGTTAGGCTTAGAAATGTTAGATGAATTAGAACCAGGAAATGTTATTAGAACAGCTTTTCAGTACAATATAATTGATAATGGATCAATTTATATGTCAATGTTAAAGAATAGAAATCTAATCACACATACCTATAAAGAAGATATTGCAGAAGAAATTTATACACATATTAAAGAAGAATATATGGAAGAACTAGAGAATTTTATAGAGAATTTTGATAATAAAATAGTAAAAAATAAGGAGGAATAAAAATGGCAGTTACATTTGAAAGTTATGAAAGAAGAATTGATCAAATAAAACCAATAATGGAAAAATACGGAATCAAAGATTTTGAACAAGCATTAGAAATATGCAAAGAAAAAGGATTTAATCCATATGAAATTGTAAAAGGGGTACAACCAATTTGTTTTGAAAATGCAGCATGGGCATATACACTAGGAGCAGCAATTGCAGTAAAAAAAGGATGTACAAAAGCAGCAGATGCAGCTAAAGCAATTGGAGAAGGTTTGCAAGCGTTTTGTATACCAGGTTCTGTTGCAGATGACAGAAAAGTTGGATTAGGACATGGAAACTTAGCATCTATGTTACTATCAGAAGATACTAAATGTTTTGCATTTTTAGCAGGACATGAATCTTTTGCAGCAGCAGAAGGAGCAATTGGAATTGCAAAATCAGCAAACAAAGTAAGAAAAGAACCATTAAGAGTTATATTAAATGGACTTGGAAAAGATGCAGCACAAGTTATTTCAAGAATTAATGGATTTACTTATGTAAAAACAGATTTTGATTTCTTTACAGGAAAAGTAAAGGTTGTTGAAGAAATTGCTTATTCAGATGGAGAAAGAAGTAAAGTTAGATGCTATGGAGCCAATGATGTAAGAGAAGGTGTAGCAATTATGTGGATGGAAGATGTTGATGTATCTATTACAGGAAATTCAACCAATCCAACTAGATTCCAACATCCAGTAGCAGGAACTTATAAAAAAGAAAGATTGGCAGAAAATAAAAAATATTTTTCAGTTGCATCAGGTGGAGGAACAGGAAGAACACTTCACCCAGATAATATGGCTGCTGGACCAGCTTCTTATGGTATGACTGATACAATGGGAAGAATGCACTCAGATGCACAATTTGCAGGTTCTTCTTCTGTACCAGCACACGTAGAAATGATGGGATTAATCGGAATGGGAAATAACCCAATGGTTGGAGCATCAGTAGCAGTAGCAGTAGCAGTAGAAGAAGCTATGAAATAATTTACCATATAAGAACAAAAGAGCTTGAAAAAAGCTCTTTTTATTTTCAGTAAACTGTAAACATTCTATGTTACAGTTCACCTAAGAATAAATTAGATGATTCAAATCCAAACTATATTGCTATTGTAGTCTTTTTAAGTTTGAATGGTTCCTAGTGAACGGTAACATTTCTATTATGTAATATTAAACAATGTTATTGTAAGATTAATAAAAATATGATAGGATAAACAAAAAATAAAGGAGAGAAAAAATGATAATATTGAATAATTGGTTGTTATATGTAATTATGTATATAATATTAGCAACCATATTTACACAATTTTACAAAATAGCAACTAAGACACTAAAAAAACCAGGAGCATTAACAATATTATTACAATTAATAGCAGGGATAACAGTATTAACAATTTGTCCATTTTTTGAATTTAAGTTTCCAACAGATTATAGAATTTATATCATGCTAGGCATATCAATTATATTTTATGCCATATCAGATAGAATCAATACAACGGTAAGAAGTGGAATAGAAGCATCTACATTTAGTATGTTAAAACAATTATCAACAACCTTTATGATTTTTGCAGGTTTAATATTTTTAAAAGAAGAATTTGTTTTAAACAAATTTATAGGAGCTATATTAATTATATTTAGCAATATCCTTATTTTTTATAAAAAAGGAAAATTTGAATTTAATAAATATATCATTTTAGGAATATTATCCAATCTATCCTATACAATAGCATTATTTTTAGATGTTAATAATTCAGATAGCTTTAATCTACCATTTTATGTAGCTATAACATTAATGGTTCCAGCCATACTTATTATGATTTTTGAAAGAATTAAACCAACTGAAATAAAAAATGAATGGATAAATGGAAATAAGAAAGCAATTATCACGACAGCCTTATCATGGGGAATGATGATAGTAAGTCAATTACGAGCATACCAATTACAAAATGTGACAATTGTAGCACCATTATGTGCTTTAACCGTAATATTAAATGTTATGGTAGGTTATCTGTTTTTAAAAGAAAAAGATAATCTACTAAGAAAAATCATAGCAGCAATTTTAATTATAATTAGTGTTATATTAATTAAGATGTAAGGAAGGAAATAAAAATGAATGAAAAAGAGATTACAAGACCAACTGTAATGGAGGTTGATATTAGCAATTTTAGGTATAATACTGAACAAATTAGAAAACAACTAAATCCCAATACTAAACTTATGCCAGTTATAAAAGCAAATGCTTATGGAACTTATTTAAATACAAGATTAGAAGTACTAAATGAATTTGAAATAGTAGCATTAGCAACAGTAGATGAAGGTGTCCAAGTAAGAAATATTGGTTATCAAAAAGAAATATTTATATTAAATCAGCCAAGTATAAGTGAAATTGACAAAATTATTGAAAACAATTTAGTAATTGGTTTATCATCAAACGAATTTCTAAAAGAAGTACAAAAACGAAATAAAGTAATAAAAGTTCATCTTGAAATAGAAACAGGAATGGGAAGAACAGGAATTGCCATACAACAAATCGATACTTTTCTAAGTCAGATACAAAAAACAAATACTATAAAAGTAGAAGGTATCTATACCCATTTATCTTCACCAGATATAGATGAACAATATACAAAAGAACAATTAGAAACTTTTCAAAAAGCAGTAGAAATAATAACCAAACAAATAAAAGATATTAAATATATTCATACATCTGCTTCTAATGGTATAATCAATTATCCAAATGCACAATATAATTTAGTAAGACCAGGTATGATTTTATATGGCTATGAATCAGCAGAGGGGATAGGAGAGAAAATATCACTAAAGCCAGTAGCAAAGCTAAAATCAAAAATAACTTTTATAAAAACGGTATCAGAAGGAACTAGCATTAGCTATGCTAGAACTTTTAAAACAAAAAAAGAAAGTAAAATAGCAACGATTCCAATTGGCTATGCAGACGGTTTACGAAGAAGTTTATCCAATAATGGCTATGTTATAATCAATAGAAAAAAAGTCCCAATTGTTGGAAAAGTCTGTATGGATAGCTTTATGGCAGATGTAACAGAGTTAGAAAATGTGAAAGTTGGAGATGATGTTTGGATTTGGGATAATGAAATAATAACATTAGAAGAAGTGGCAAAGAGATGTGATACCATTAATTATGAAATAATAAGCACCATTTCAGTAAGGGTTCCAAGAAAATTTTTAAATAAATAAGTTACAGTTCACTGAAAATAAATTAGATGATTCAAAGACAACAATAACAATATTGGTAAGGATTTGAATGTGACCTAAAATAGCTTTAGAAATATTTAAAATACAGGTGAAAGGGTCCTGTTTTCGGGTATCGTTCACCTGTATTTTTAATATTT